>JABXKY010000313.1 GCA_013619005.1 Candidatus Bathyarchaeota archaeon
AGATCGATCCACTTGCGGTGGTATTGGCAAGGCATGAGGGGATTCCTTTAGCGATAAGCAGAATGGAAACCGAGGAGCTTCTCGTGGAGTCGCTGATTGACCTATATCACTCAACGGAGTAAGAGTCACAGACTCCAAGTGATTCTCAGTACTTTGACGCCACCCTCGATTCTCTGTCTGATATGTCGCTTGATTTTTCCTTGTTTGGTGAGGCGCTCAAGGGGTTCTAATAGGTCGATACCATTTGCCCATCCAGCTTTGACCTGTCTCTGCCATTCAATATAGTCGACCTTGAAGATCTCGTCGTAGCCTTTCTTCATCAAGGGGAACAGTACTCCAAATGTGTCAAGTTCTCCTTTTTCATAGAGCAGGTCTCTTACTTTTTTCTCGAATGAGCTCAAAGAAAAGGGCTAACTCTCAAGCTTGTTTTTCAGTATGGCTATCTGACCTGCGTGGTAGAGGTTGTGGTGGAGGGCTCCGTGGAGCATGTGGCGCAGGTTGTAGTCTGTGTCGGGGACTGGTTTCTCCATGTCTTCATTGGTGAGGGTGGCGAGGGCGTTGAGAAGGTTGTTGACGGATCTCTCAAGTCTGTTCAGCGACCTATTCCACTCCTCCTCGGTCACACCCATTTCGGGCCAGTTGCCCTTCAAATCTGGTTTCTTGTAGTTTCCCTTGGCTGCTTCGGTGGATACTTCGAGCCAGAAGGCTGTGTGGTCAGTGAGCTCCCATATTGTGTGTCTGCCTGTGATGGGTCTCGCTTTGGCCTGTTCGAGGTCCACGCCTTCAAGGGTCTTCAATACGTTGGGTCCGTGCCAGGAGTCGCCCTGGTAGGTGGTTTTGATCTGGTCTTGGAGTAACTTTACCTCATTCAAGGTGGTTCATGTTTTCAGAGGAGCCATGGAATATATTTGATCTGATTAATGGGGTGGTTCATAGAGCTTATCAGGGATACTGTGTCTTTATTGGAGACATGGGAACGGGGTCAAGGACATTTCTTGGAGTAGCTGTGATCGCGATCATAGTGATTGGTGTGTTCATGTACATGAACAGGCCAGAGCCAGTGATCCAGACACAGGACAACACAACAGACCAAGATGACACCACCAATACAACTGGCCCCATAGATACAATCACCAACCAAACCGACATCAAACCCACAAACACAACAACACAGGAACCCGAGAACCTAACAGACGAAAACCCGGTAATCGAAACCGATGATGGTGAGGAGGGACTCCCATGGAGCGACGTGGATGACTACCTGTACATCCTCCAGGAAATCGACCTTGAGGAGATAGGTGAGACCGAGTTCGACCTCGTCATATTGGATTATTCGTTGGAGGGAGATGATGAGAGCAGGTTCACGTTCAAGGAGATTACTAGCCTGAAAAATAGTACCGGTGGGAAGCTGGTCCTGGCTTACATGAGTATCGGGGAGGCTGAGACGTATCGGTGGTACTGGAAAAGGAAGTGGGATAGGAACGGAGACGGGAAGCCTGACTCGGATGCCCCCAGCTGGCTGGGTCCCAGTAACCCGGAGTGGCCTGAGAACTACAAGGTACGGTACTGGGAGCCAGAGTGGAAGATGGTGGTGTATGACTACTTGGACAGGGTGGTTGAAGCCGGGTTCGACGGGGTTTATCTAGACATCATTGATGCGTACGAATACTGGGGTCCCTGGGGTGAGAGCGGGTTGAACAGGACTACAGCTGAGAGGGATATGGTTGAGTTCGTCCTTGAGATAGCGGAGTATGCGAGAGAGGCCAGCAACAATACGGGATTCGGTGTTTTCCCGCAAAATGGTGAGGCCCTCTCGAACCATCCGGACTACCTGGATACTGTGACAGGGATCGGGAAGGAGGACACATGGTATGACGGGGATGACCGTCAACCAGGGAACTATACTGAGGAAACCATTACCCATCTTGACAGGTTCAGGGATGAGGGTAGGCTGGTCCTGGTTATTGACTACCCTGAAGGTCCGGAAAGGATACGGGACTTCTATCTTAGGGCTCTGGAGCAGGGGTATGTGCCCTATGTGTCGAACCGGGATCTGGATGTTGTCAACATGGTTGAGGGTTTTATGCCCGATTAGTGGTGGATCTGTCTGATGGGGTGACTGATCCATGGAGTTTTCCTCCATAATCACTTTTTATTCACCCTTGGATTACAGTTCATGACAATTCGCGCGGAATGCAAGTGCCTCTACTGGAACGAGGAGCCCACGGAGACCAAGGGCTGCGAGCTCATATTCTGTCCTCTAGACCTCCACATGAGGAAACGGTGGAAGGAGGGCCATGTCTTCGACTGGGATGCTGATCTGGATATTGCAGACTCCGAGAAGTTTGAGGAGTGGATCCGGGGAGAGAAGGAGCGCCTGGGAATACCCACGCTGCTTGAGGCATACGAGAAGTACAGTCAGTACGGTACCATAACCCCCAAGGCACTGGAGCAGGCCATCATGGCTGGACAGCTGGCACCCCCCACAGCCTAGACTCAATCTACCCCTATAATCGTTCATGTGGGTTAGTGGTACGAGAAAATATTTTATCGACCCTTCAGCCATGTCACAGTATGTCTGATTCTAAAGGATTGGTGTATGGTAGGCTTGTAATCCGTGACGCCATGGTTGTGAACGGGAAGGGTTCGCCACCCTATGGTCCCGTGGATATTGTGGTGGAGGATGGAGTTATCACGGAGATATTG
>JABXKY010000264.1 GCA_013619005.1 Candidatus Bathyarchaeota archaeon
GAAATATGTATCATTATAATATAAAGTTATCTTAATCAATAGCCGATAAAACATCAAGGCCATAATTATACCGATACCCATGGACACCATGGCCGCCCTGAGGAAGCTCCCGGAGAAAATAAAGAACCTCCCAAGTTCAATAAGGCAGGCCATCATCGACTACTAGGAAAGTAACATAAAGGCGTAGAAAAGTTCGGGGTCTGGTGGACTATATTCCACCTGAGCATGTGAGCCTTTGTCGCCGTCTTCTTCATCGCCGCGAAACTGATACTGGTTGTTTACCTGCCGAAGGCTGAAATACCGCAGCTATGAGACCGCGCCCCAAAGCTTGTCGCCCACATAGTGCAGGTTTTTGATTACCTTGCCCTTCTTGGACATCTCTATATCAACACTTGACTTTTTAGCCACCCCGATAGCCAAAGCCTTTCCGTGAGTCACGTCCCTGATGACCACAATGTCACCCACCCCAAACGCCCCCATATCGGTTATACCGGGCGCCATCACATCGGCGCCGTTACAGACGAACCTGATAGCCCCCATGTCCACGACTACTTTTGGAAGATTGTCCAGGTAGGAGCCGCCCAGAAATGGATAAAACCCGTTCTCGTCCTTCACGAACTCGATCGATTCGTCGAATAGATAGAGTTCCTTCTCCTCGAACTTAGCGGTCTCAACCTTTCCCGCCTGGAGGTCACCGAAAGTGTCTGACAGCTCCGCTAAAAGTTTCTTGGCTGCTTTTCGTTTCATGGTTTGACGTTTGCGGATCAATTTCGGTCATGAATAGATTTCAGGGTATAAAAATGGGTCTCAGAGGGACTCGGTGAACCGCTTGACGCGGTCCACGACGCTCTTCAGAGTAGGTATGTCCCTCACAAGTGGGACCCTGATGAAGCCATCGGTGTCAGTCCCAAACCAGCTCCCGGGGCTGAGCAGGCAGTTTTCCTCCTTGTGTAGCCCGTCAACGAACTCCTGGCTGCCGAGTCCGGTGCTTCTGGCATCGAACCAGGCGTAGAATGCGCCCTCGAACTTGTGGCACGGGAACCCTAGGTCATCGATTGCCTTGCAGAAGTAGTCCCTGCGTCCCTGGTAGATCTGCCTCCGTTCCTCGACGTAGCTGAAATCACCTGTCAAGGCCGCGATTCCCGCGGCGTACACGAAGTTGGCTGGGCGTGGGCCCGTCATCCTGGTGATCCGCTGAGCCTTGTCCAGGTACCTCTCAGGGACTATATCGTAGCCCAGCCTCCAGCCCGTCATGCTGAAGGTCTTGCTGAAGCTCATTATGTTGATGGTCCTTTCCTTGACCTCCTCGCCTAGGCTTGCTGTGCTGATGAACTTGGCGTCATCGTAGACGTAGTGGAGGTAAATCTCGTCGCTGAGGATGGCTAGGTCCTTATCGATCGCCAGGTCAGTGATGTACCTGAGCTCTTTCTCGTTGAAGACGGTGCCAGTTGGGTTGCTTGGGTTGCAGATGATGACTGCCTTGGTCTTCGCTGTGACCTTGTCGGCGATCTTGTCCAGCCTTGGCCTGTAATTGTTCTCGGGGTCAAGGGGGGTAAGGTTCATCTTGACGCCCATCTCGTCCAGTATCCATTTGTGGCCAGCGTAGAAAGGGTTCCAGAGTAGCGCCTCGTCTCCCTCTTTCAGCACGCTAGCCAGCGCGATGTAAAGAGCAGCGCTGCTCCCCGCGGTGGGTATAACCTGCTTTGTCTCGTACCTAGGTCCGAACTGCTTGTAGTAATCAACGACCGCTGTCTTGAACTGTTCAGGGTGGTTCGTCATGGCGGCGTAGTGTGTCCACTCCCTGCCGCCCTTGATGGCGTTCAGGGTCGCGTCAACAGCCCACTTTGGAGCCTCAGCGTCGGGGTCGCCCCCGCTGAGGTTGATGAATTCTTTGGTCATGGGACAAAAGGGGGCTGAGCCTGTATATAACAAGTTCAAACGAAAAAATGGTTTAGAGGGACGCTATGAAACGCTCCAGCCTAGCGATGCCTTCCTCAAGTACTGGCATCTTCTGGCACAGAGGCACACGGAGCATTCCGTCCTGGCTGGGGCCGAATGTGTGACCTGGGCTGAAGTAGACGTTCTCCACCTCGGCGAACTTGTCAACAAACTCCTGGCTTTTCATCCCGGTGCTTTTGGCGTCAATCCATGCATAGAAGCTTCCCTCGAACAGGTCACATTGAAGACCCTCGATTGCGTCAGTCGCTTTGCAGAAGTACTTGCGCCTCTCATCGTAGGCTGCACACCTCTCGTTGACGTACTTGAAGTCGCCCCTCAGCGCTGCCTCACCCGCCGCGTACAGGAAAGTGGGGGGCCTGGGAGCCGCCATGCCTGCAAGCATCTTGGCCTTCGCTTCGTACATCTCGGGGACCATTATATAGCCAAGCCTCCAGCCAGTCATGCTAAAGGTCTTGCTGAAGCTCATGATGTTGATTGTCCTCTCCTTGTATGCGTCGCTGAGGCTCGCCGTTGACGTGAACACGTTGTCGTCGTACGTGAAGTGGAGGTAGATCTCGTCGCTGTAGATGCCCATGTCGTGGTCAACTGCCAGGTCGCCGATGGCCTTCAACTCCGAGGGAGTGAACACGGTTCCCGTTGGGTTGTTTGGGTTACAGACGAGCACCGCCTTTGTCTTTGGTGTAACCGCTTCGGCGATGGCGTCGATGTCCGGGGGGTACGCGTTCTCCGTCTCCAGCTGGAAAA
>JABXKY010000283.1 GCA_013619005.1 Candidatus Bathyarchaeota archaeon
AGGGGCGTCTACCGTTACCAGATGGGACCGATTCTCTTAACTCTTCTAAAGGAGTACTTTAGTCGATAGACTTGAGCCTGGCGGAGCTGGACCCCAAGACATCAGCGTTCAAGGTTCTCGTGTACCTCACATTCAAGGACAGGCCCATGAAGCCCCTTGAGATAACAAAGGGGCTGGGCGTGAATGGCTCAACGGTCAGAGCCAGGCTGTCCGAGTTGAGAAAGAAAGGCCTCGTGAAAAGCGTCTCTGACGGGTACGTCTCGCTGGTCACAAGCTACGATATCCTGATGAAGCTGACCCAGACCTAGTTGAGCTTGATGAGCTTCCCTACCTTTCCGATGTTAAGCTGCCTCATGCCACGGTAGATCTTCAGGTACCCGTTCTCGATCCTGACCTTGTCCCCGACGTTTCCCTGCCTGATCTGCTCGTTCCACATCACGAGCACGACGTCGCCTGAATCGTCCTTCAAGGTGGCCTCGGTGACGATCAGGGTCTGCCAACTCCTCCTGCTCCTGACCTCCCTGGCGATCGCCTTCTCGATGATCTCGCCGTGAACGATGATCTTTTTCATGTCCGGTGAAAGCTCAACGATAGAGGGTAGGTCAACGGGCTCGACCTCCTTCCGGTACCAATCCGTCATGTATGGCTTGGTTTTAATGGAACCTATCTTCTCAAAGCCGTTGGACTCAAGGAACCCCTTGTTCCTCTCGTTCCACTCCACGTTCCCCACTGTCCATGCCTTGGCTGGGCTCAGCTCCATGACCGCCTTGAAGGCATCCGAGGCGATTCCCTTGTCCTGGAAATCGGGGTCAACGAATATTCTCACCAGTTCCTTGTGGTCGAAGCCGTTCTCGCTTATGATGATGCCCCCGACTATGACCTCTTGGTAGAGGATGCAGTATGTCTCAAGCTTCTCAATGTAGTAGAGGTGGTCCTTTGCGGCCTTGTAGCCCCTGGGCCCCCAAGCCTCTTTACCGTGCTGCTCCGATGCGTGCTCGTATGATCTTTCGGAGACGAGGGCCAGGACACCCGCATCGTCCTCTGTTGCCCTTACTAATTGAATATCGTTGGATGTCATATCAGTCCCTACGATTAACGAAGCTTCCTTTATTATACCTATCACGGGCTCAGGCGGCTAAGACTTATAGGATATCATCAAGAAATGTAGGTTTGATATAGATTGTCGATTAGAACGCCGGGGCTGATAAGGGAAAGGACGGAAGCCTTGCTGAGGCTCAAGAGGGCCCCAAGCCAGGAGACCATATTCTACTACATACTTGAAACCGGCAAGACGATGACCGTGAAGGAGGTTGCATCTGAGCTGGACCTCACGGCCAAATCAGCTGAAAGGGCTGTCGCCAAACTCCTTGAGAAAGGGCTACTGCAGCGATCCACGTTCAGGGAGGGGACCTATGTCTGTGACTCCAAAATGATTGTGGTATCCCTGCTTAGAACGGTTATTGAGCTATACGAGGACCTGGAGAACAGGCGCTAACCGCTCTTCCTTATCTTTTCTACTACCTCGTCATCGACCCATGCCATTCCCTTCGAGGTTAGCCTGTACTCGCTTCCCTTGCCGCTTGGCTTGAAGACGTGGCCACGTTTCCTCATCTCGTTCAGACGGGCGGCCACGATTACATCCTTTCCGCTTGCCTCAAGGCGCTCCCTGATCTTCTTACTTGTGGCCTCCTGGTTCTTCATGGAGTACAGGACGAGCCCGATGGCCTCGTAGTGGCTGATCTCGGCCCTGGTCACGATGACGGGCCCGTTCTGCCCGATCCTGACTATGTTGCGGAGCCTGTCCTCGGTTTGCTTGAGGTCGAGTACGCTGAGTTTGTCACTGATCTCATCGAGAAAATCATCAGTGAGGAGGCTCAAAGCCTCCAGAATCTCTTCCTGTGTGTCCCCTGAGACCGTGAGGGTGCCGTAGTCGGTCTCGATGTTGAGCTGCAACTTTGGCATAATTAATCACCCTTCTCGTTGATGACATAGAGATAGCCTCTCTTCTTGTCCTTCCATCTCCTGAGTGCCCCCCTCTTTATCTGCCAGCTTAGCACTCCGCTGATGGTGCTCTTGGGGAAGAATATGGCGTTGGCCTCCATACCCTCTCGGAGCTCCCCGATGGCGCGCGGGGTCTTGCCCCACTCGGTCTCAAGCAGGGACACGATGGCCTCGCTGCATTGGGTGGTGTGCTGTATGTTGGGGTACTCAACGTTGCCGTTCTTCTTCTGCCTGACCTGCGTCTCGACCCCCTTTTGGTTGAACGCCTGCGTTACTTTCTCGACGATTGAGTCCAAGTCGTCCAGTGTGGACAGGACCTCCTCCTTGCTTCCCCCTATCTCCAGCTCCTTGTCTCCTATTCTGACCTTTACGTGGAAGGGGGCTTCGGGCATACAATCACTCGTTAGAACGTTTTCTAATATAGTGTAAGACTGGATATAATACTTATGAGGGCGGCGGGTATCACTCGATGATGACCCTGATGGCCGCGTTAAGGAGTTTGTTCACCTGCTGCGGCGACGCCTTGCCCCTGGCCTTCCCCATTATAACCCCCATAAGGGGCCCCATGGCCTTCATGCCCCGCTCCTTGACCAGGTCCTCCCGCTCCTTGACGGCGGACTCGACGAGTTGTTTGACCTCCTCGTCGCTCATCATCTCCAGACCCAGCTCCTTGATCGCCCTGACGGCGTTGTGAGTTGGGTTCTTGGACAGATACGCGAGCATAACTGGGATGGACTCCTTCACTGTCGTCCCGTCCTTTACTAGCATGAACGTTCCCTTGATCGCGTCCTGGGACAGCCCCTCGGTTGGGACTCCGTCCCTCCTGAGTTTGGTCAGGTCCTCGGTCAATGTTACCGCCAGTAAAGTTGTTGACAGCCCCAGTTCCGCGAGCTCCTTAAAAAGATCAAGGTACTCTGAGTCAAGGACCTGGACGGCCAGCTTCTCGTTCAACTCGTACTTTTTCTGGTACTTGGCCAGCTTCACCTCGGGCATATCGGGTAAACATTTCAAGGCTGATGCAACTGCCTCAGCCGAAATTTGAGTCGGCCTGACGTCTGTCTCCGGGTACATCCTCGCGGCGCCTGGCCGCGGGCGTGTGAACCTCGTCGTTCCATCCGGGTTGGCTGAACGGGTCTCCGCAGGCACCCCACTCAGGGCCTGAATAGCCCTATCGACAACAGCCATAAGCGCCGCATTGCACTTGGACTCTTCATCTGCTACAATGACGACCGCGTCCTCTGGTTTTGCGCCTACCGTTTCCCTTAGGTCTTTAACCTCCTCCTGGGTGATATTGTAACCGGGCAGCTCATCGGTGTGGAATATCCCCCTGACGCCGCCCATGAACTTGGCGTGGTCGCTCATCTCGGTGCCCAGCCTCCTGTTGGGGCAGAGCTCCTTTCCTGTGAGGCCGTTGAAGCCCTTGAGCTTGACGGCGTAGACCCTGCCACCCTTCTTTAGAGCGTTGAGAAGAATTTTTGACTCGGTGGTGGCGAACATTCCAGATACATCAAACAGATCTTTTTTCAGGTCACCTGACTTTATGCCCCTTGATTTAAGCTCCTCCTGGATCTCAACCAGGGTCGCCTGCCTCTGAGCCTCGTACTCCACGAGGGTCGTGAGCATACCCAGGTCTTGGGCGCCCTTGATCTCGATGATGCCACCGTTCATGATGCTGACGTTTACGTCCTGCCTGATGGTTCCCAGGCCCCTGCGCACCTTGCCCGTGGCCCTGAGAATGCTTCCGATTCTTCGGGCTACATCGTATGCCTCCTGAGGCGTGTGCATCTCGGGGGCCGTGGTGACCTCTATTAGCGGAATCCCCAGCCTGTCCAGCCTGTACGTGATGGTGTCACCGTCCTCGGACATCTTACGAGCGGCGTCCTCCTCGACGGCCACCTGCTCAAGGTGGTAGGTCTTGTCCCCCACCTCTATCTCTCCGCCCAGGCTCACGACGCTGGTTCTTTGGAATCCCCCGGTGTTGCTGCCGTCAACCACGGTCTTTCGCATGACCTGCACCTCGTCCACGGGGGTTCCCTTTGTCATCAAGCTGAAAGTGAGGGCGATACCCACAGCCTCCTCGTCCATGGGGCTCGGCGGCTCCTCGTCCATCTCGACGAGGCAGCTTGTCCTGTGGTCGGCCTCGTAGATGATCGTCTTTCCCTTGAGGAACTCGAACAAGGCGGCTGGGTCTATCTCACCCAGCTCGCTCTGGGCCGGCCTAAGCTTGCGGGTGAAGGTGAAATCGTAGCCCTCCTTGTTGAGTTCAGGCGGGCAGTTGCAGAACAGCTTGGTCTCCGTGGCTAGCTCTTGGTGGATCTCGATGCCCACGGTCAAACCGATTTTCTTGTAGTCCATCAACCCATCCTCCTCAGGTAAGGAGTCCTTGGGTTAAACTCCCTCACCAGGTTGGTGAGCATAAGCTTCTTGACATCGTCCAGCTCCTCTGTCTGGCCGAGGCACCACTTGAGCTTCACATAGGCTGTCTCGCCGTGCATATCATCCAACGGTACGGCTCCACGGTCGATGAGCTCCCTGCCGTGGCTGTACACGTTGAGGTTTACCTTGCCCCATGTGCACTGACTGACTACGCCAACGAAGACGCCATCCTTCCTCGCCCTTTCCACGGCGGGCCAGAGGTTTTGGTGAACCTGCCCGAGGCCCGTTGCCTCGATGATTAGCCCCCTGTAGTCCTCGTTTAGGAAGTAATCAAGGACGGCGGGGTTGTAGTCCGGGTGGAACTTGACAAGGGCGCACTTGTCGCTAAACTTGTTAAGGAGCCTTGGCTCCGAGTCCTGTCTAGGTCGAACCCTGTCGTTGAGCATCTCCACCTTCCCGTCCTTGTACCTTGCCAATGGGAAATCGTTTACTGGCTGGAAAGCGTACCTCGTGCTGGTGTGGCACTTCCTCACCTTTGTGCCCCTGATGTAGCTGATGCTCTCGTCGCTGGTGTTCTCGTGGAGCCCGATGCACACCTCCGCGAAGGGGGCGTGGGCTGCTGTGTATACGCCGCCCATGAGGTTTGTGGCGTTGTCGCTGCTGGGCCTGTCGCTGCTCCTCTGGCTGCCCACGAATATGACTGGGCACGGAAGGTTCTGCAACGCGAAGCTCATGGCGGCGCTGCTATAGCCCATTGTGTCCGTGCCGTGTGTGAATATGATGCCGTCGGCCCCCGCCTTTATCTTGTCGTAGGCCCGTTTCGCCATCCCGGCCCAGTGCTCCATCCCTATGTCCTCGCTGAACACGCTGTACAGGATGTCGGCGTCAACATCGGCTACCTCAACGAGCTCGGGTACTACAGCCAGCAGGTCCCTGCTGGACATGGCGGATATTACCCCACCCGTCACGTAGTCTACCCTTGAGGCGATGGTTCCGCCGGTGCTGATGATGCTGACCTTGGGCAGACCCTTCTCGGCTTCTGGCAGCGGCGGCTGCTTGAACTCGGGCTTAGGCGCGGTACCCGTTTTCTTGATGTTCATGTCCTCGCTGTATGCCAGCCCAATGTTGTAGCCCGAGACCATCTTAATTATGAGGTGCCACTCGTCGTACGTCTCGACCCTGGGCATCAGGCTTCCCTTGTACTGCTGGCTATTGACAGATACCTCCAGCTTGTCACCTATCTCGACCCCTGCGGCTTCGAGGGCCGTCCTGAGCTTTCCCCTGTATCCGGTAAGCCTGTCATCTGTCAATGTAAATCAGAGAAGAAAGACCACGTTTCAGCTATTAAAATATGGTTTATCAGTGAATTGCGCTGAGGGAGCGATTCGAACCTTCATGACCTGGGTGGGTCTCCGGTTCATAAAACCGGTGCAATAGTCCGCTATGCGACCGCAGCACTTCAGGAAAAGGAAAATTCATATGATGGAGATATCGTGACTATATCTATCAGAAAATAGAAACAGTTTGATTTTTAATGAAAGAAGGTGAAGTTGGAGACCCACCCAGGTTTTTGCACTGGTCTCACCTTCCGGAGGGGAAATCCCTTCCGCGATAACTGAAGATGAAAGCTTGTTTATATAGATTCAGAATAGTTTCAGCCGATAAATTGGTGACAATAATCAGCGTTCGCTGGCTGACTGGATTAGTCTAGTTACGGTTAGACTGGTG
Organism: Candidatus Bathyarchaeota archaeon; assembly: GCA_013619005.1. Taxonomy (GTDB): domain Archaea; phylum Thermoproteota; class Bathyarchaeia; order TCS64; family TCS64; genus RBG-16-57-9. The sequence continues at coordinate 6,106 of JABXKY010000283.1, forward strand.
AGGAAGTATGTCTGCTCCGAGTCTAGGTAATTCTCCACCGTTTCATCGTAGAAGAGACGGGCGTCTGCGGGGAACTCGCCGTCGTCGACGGTCAATACGATCGTTAATGGGATATATGGGAGGATGTTGAGGCTGACGGCGGTATCCCCGTACGGGAATTCAATCTGTGAACCCCCCAGAGCTTTGGCCGCCGTTTCGAGCCTGGCGGGCTCTTTAAAGTTCTTGATGATTCTATATCGTTCGCCCATGGTATCGCGCTTGGTGAACTGGGCACCCCTGAACTGCCTGCTTGATATGGGTTTTCCAGTTGGCTTTTTCTCCGGTGACTCCGAGTACGCGGACAGCACATAGAATATGGTGTTGGTCGCCATTATCCCGGCGCGCTGAGCCACGTCAACGTGCCCACCCGTGAAGGTATCCATGATCGAGCCGTTATTGAGGTTCAACTCGAACCCAAGGAACTCAATTTTGTCTCCCGCTGGAAATCCGAGGCGCCCCGGCAATGACGTGACGGCTTCCCTGCAGTTTTTCCAGGTCCATAGCTCAAGCGGATTGGTGGACATTAACAACATAGTGGGATCATTGTTATTAGAATAATCGGGCTAGACAAGCGTCTTTGATACGTACACGCCGTCCTTCCCGTAACTAAGCCTCGCGTAGTACTGCTTGGTCCCCAGTGCGCTCATAACCACCATCTTGTCCACGTCATACTGCTCTCGGGCAGTCCTCTCGGCCTCACCCATGAGGCGTTCACCCCAGCCCATGTGCTGCCAGTGGCTGCCCTCCTGACCCACGGGGGTCATCCTACCGTAGACGTGCAGCTCCCTAATGATTCCGGTGCTGGATGATATCTCGGGCCTGTGGGGGTTCTCGCCTGGCATCCTGAGCCTGATGAACCCAACCAGGGTCTCGTTCCTGTCCTCGGCGCTGATGAACTCCTCTGTTCCACCGGAAGACTCGTAGCTCCTGTGGACCAGTCTCAGGCTATTGGGGTCTATCTCGATACCGTCCCTGGCCCTGTGCCCCACCTCCCTGCACCTGATGCAGTTGCAGCGCTTGCCGTGCTCCCTGAGCCGCTCCTTGACGATGTCCCTGATATGGCTCTTGGTGATCCCCGCGCTTATCTGGTGGATGGGGATGTCCCGCTGTATCCGCATGACCCTGACCCATGGCGGGATCATCTCCTTGACCTTGCTGATGAGCTCGACACCGTCCTCGTTGGTAAACGGCGTATAGTCGCCGGATTTCCACCAGTCGTAAAGCCTGGTTCCCTCGCAGACCAGTGTCGGGTATATCTTTAGCATATCTGGTTTGAACTGGGGGTCCTCGAATATCTTCTTGAAACCCTCAAGGTCCCGCTCCATGTTGCTCCCGGGCAGTCCGGGCATCATGTGGTAGCATACCTTGAGCCCGGCGTCCTTCATCACCTGGGTTCCGTCGGTCACGTGCTGGACGGTGTGACCCCGGTCCACCAGCTCGTAGATGTCATCGTACACGTTCTGGACCCCGATCTCCACCCTCGTGCACCCCAGATCAAGCATCCCGTCAACATGCTCTGGCTCAAGTTGGTCTGGACGGGTCTCGAAAGTGATCCCCACGTTCCTCGTTTCGCTGCGCTCCGCGTTGAGCTTTGCCTCCTCTAGAGTCGTTGAGGGTTGGAGTGTGATGGCGTCGAGGCATCCTTTGATGAAACCACGCTGATAATCGATGGGAGACGCGGGGAAGGTACCTCCCATCACAATGAGGTCTATCTTGTCCACCGTGTGACCGATCGCCTCAAGCTGCTCTATCCTGCTCCTGACCTGATCATATGGATCGAAGGCGTTCTGGGCTCCCCTCATAGCCGCCGGCTCGTGGCCCGTGTAGCTCTGGGGGGACTCGTTGTCAGGTCCACCCGGGCAGAAAGCGCAGCGCCCATGGGGGCACGCGAGGGGCTCGGTCATGACGGCGACCACGTTCACGCCGCTGAGAGCCCGAGTCGCCTTCCTTCGTAGAATTGGGATCAATCTCTCCCTCTCCTCGGCCGTTAGTAGCGCTATCAGCGCCGAGTTAGACGGGACATAGCCGAGGTTATGTTTCTTGGTCACCTCGAACTTGGCCTGCTCGACGTTCCTACGGGTAGGGCTGTCAAGAGA
>JABXKY010000333.1 GCA_013619005.1 Candidatus Bathyarchaeota archaeon
GTGATCCAAAACTTCCTCCCTGGGACAATGGAGAGGATGGGGCTCGGGTACGATGTGCTGAAGGAGCTAAACCCCAAGATTATCTACGCTGCCCTCTCAGGATTCGGCCAAACCGGTCCCTATAAGTCACGGCCAAGTTTCGCCCCAATTGCTGAGTCCATGAGCGGTCATATATTCCAGACAGGAGAGTCGGCTGACCCCGAAGGCCCCCCACTTGGAATGGCAGGAGCCTACGGGGATTTGGGTCCGGCGTTGTGGGCTGCTTCCAGCATTCTCGCAGCGATACGATACCGAGACAAGACTGGAAAGGGTCAGATGCTAGACATCGCTCAGGCGGACTGCATGGTGTCCCTAAACACCGTAGCCATCACAAGCTACAACATGTTGGGTATGAGCATGCGAGAGTATAGGGAGAAATACCCCCAATCGAGAGGGGGGATCGGAGGAATTACGAAGACCAAGGACGGCTATATCTATATAGCTGGCTTCAGGCCCCGAGCTATCGAGAAGATGAAACAAGAACTGGGCTTCGAGGAGATAACCAGCGATTCAATAAAGGAACTAGTTGTCGATATGACCAAGACTGAAGCCTTGAATTACCTACTCGGTTACGGTGTGCCAGTTGCCGAGATCTACTCGGTGAAGGAGCTGGTGAATGACCCCCACCTCATCGATAGGGGTATGTTCACTGAGGTGGAGCACCCGAAGGCCGGAACCATAAAGGTTACTAACTTCCCGGTGAAGTTCTCCGAGACCCCTGGAGAGATCCGTACTGCGACTCCCTTACTGGGGCAACATAACGAGGAGATACTGTCAACCGTTCTGGGGTATACAACTGAGCAGATTCAGAAACTCGAGAAACAAGGAGTTATTTCAACCGAAAGATCTGGCTAGTCATCTAGTCGATCCGCGCGCAAAATATGGCTATGATGTGACAAGCTCAAGAACGCACGCGCGCGGTTCGAACCCAACTCCAAGTAGAAAAGTACGGGGGGTTTGACCCCAACCCGTTGGTGTGAGGATAAAATTATGGCCTCACACACCTATCTGCTCAGGTAATCATAGGCAGACAGGACGTGGACTTTCACTATGTCGATGAACTCATCCACCTCCACATAATCGTCCTTCCCGCCCATTCCCTTGGCATAAGGACCGTACACGTACGCGGGCACCCCCTCGTATCTCCACAGGCGTGCATCTGTTCCCCCCATGGCTATCAGAGTCTTTGACTCCCTACCCTCCACCAGTTTGATGTTCTCCTTCAGAATCCCAACCATCTCCCCGTTTGGGTCGCAGTAGCTCGGGGCCGTGTAGTTAACCTCATCGTAGATAACTTTGGGATAGTTTTCCAGAACTCTATCAATAACAGGTAGAACATCCTCCTTCCTCTGGCCCACAGGCAGCCTGATATCCGCCTCGATGACCACTTCCCCCGGTATCATGTTCACCTTTAATCCACCATGGATGGTGCCGAAGTTTATCGTGGTCCTCTGTAGAGTCTCGAACGCCCCCTCGCCGTAACCCTCCTCTATGATATCCCTCGCTTCCTCCAGGGCTTTCCTGACGTTATCGGGGGCAGAATGCGCCAGTCTCGATATCGCTTCGTCCAGCTCCAACATTAACCTGGCAGCTACCTTGGTGGCGCTTGGGCTCACGTGTTCGTAGGCACCATGAGCCCCGGGTGTGCTGACAGTGAGCTTCAGCCACAAGATGCCCTTCTCACCAAACCTGATCTGGTGGGCACACGGCTCCCCGTTTAGCAGCGTGTCCCCGTGGACCTCTGGGTGGTGCTCCATCAGGTAACGGGCTCCCCAGGGGCCAAAGGTCTCCTCATCGGAGACACAGGTTAGGGTCAGCCTGCCCTTCAACTGGTTTCTGATCTTATGGAGGTAATAGTAGGTGAAGATGCTCGTCGTTGTCCCCGCCTTCATATCGTTGGAGCCCCTGCCGTAGATCCTGCCGTCCTCCACGATACCTCCCCACGGGTCGTACTTCCATCCCTTGGCATCCCCGACCGGATAAACATCTATGTGCCCGTTCATCACGAGGTGCTTCCCCTCTGATCCTCCATCAAAGGAGCCCACAATGTTCACCATCTCCTCCTTGGGAGCGATAATCCTGTACGGGAGCCCCTCTTCATCAAGAAAATCGGTGATGTGTTTCGCCGCCTCCCTCGTGTCCCCGGGAGGGTTCGGGCTCCTTGCCTGCAGGAACCTGCTCAGGAAATCCACCAGTCTGTCCCTATCATCGTCAATCCATTTCAAAAGCTGCTTCTTCTGAACGTCCATGTGAATAACCCTGGCTAGGAAAGAATAAAATCTACTATCGATCGGGCGCTGGCAAAGTCCAGAATTACGCGCGCGCGGGTGTGTATTCATTTACGCCTGTGATAATACATAAATAAAAAAAAGAACACACTATATCGAATGTATTCCATAGACACAATTGGAATATTACTGATTTATGGCCTAGGGTTAATGATTTCTTACAACTTTGGGAAAAACCATTCAAAGCAAAATTACTTCAAACTGGTAAGACGTCTACATTTGAATTATCGAGATGATATGAAACCAAAGTCTAAGCTTTTGTCAAGTCTATATGATATGGAAAACCTGAGCTGAGCGCGCGCGCATTGGGGGTGTTCTTCTGTTGATTGTGGATGGATTATGGGTTTTTGTTCCTTTTCAGTGAT
>JABXKY010000168.1 GCA_013619005.1 Candidatus Bathyarchaeota archaeon
TCTGCCAGCACTCGGGCTTGACGTAGATCTCGCTTCCCGTCAACTTGCTCAGCGATTCGCTGTGGAACAGAGGGGTTCTGTGAATGTACTGTTTGATCCTGTTGCGGGCAGACCATATCTCACTGGCATCGAAAACGTCTTCGAGGTCAAGTTTCATGGATATGATTGCTCAGCTGAATAAATCAACTTTACCGTAGATTGACGGGTTTTACGGCGGGAGCAAAGTTTAATATTGCTTCGCCCATATTTGGGAAAGCTAGAGCCGCCATAGCTCAGCTCGGTAGAGCGTCTGCCTGTTAAGCAGTTGGTCTTCGGTTCGATTCCGAATGGCGGCGCCAATCACATTATCTCAACGAAGCTTATCTGTTTCGCAGAGATGGCCCCTGTATCGAGGTTCACCGTGGCCTTGATCTCCACGTGCATCTTGTCCACGGTAATACTTGCAGCACTTAACTCGAACCTGAAATAGGTCTCAAGCTTCACCTGGTAGCTATCCGAGCCAACCTCGGTGTTCTCGGTGGGGTTCCAGACGAGGCTTCCCATCATGTCGTCCACCTCTTGGTTGAGGAGGATCTTGGCGGTGGTCTCCCCGAAGATCGCCACCCAGTCACCAAAGTCCTCGTTCTCGACTATCAGCTGGCCGTAAAGTGCATCAGAGATGTCCTGTATGAACCCATCTGATGGGTTTGCCATGTAGCTGGTGTATATTATGATGCCGTCGTTCTCCCTTACCAGAGCCTGAATAGACTCAAGAGCATTGTTCGCGGATTCATAGGTGGTCTCAAGGTCGGCTAAGTCGATGATCACCTCTTCCCATTCATCGTTGAGGTCCACAACGTCCTCGTTTAACTGGTTGAGAGTGCCCTCAAGAGCATCCAACTCACCGCTCAAAGAGCCCTCAACGTCATCCAGCTCTCCGCTCAATGCGACCTGTCCAGTTTCTAAGGCGGAGACCCTGTCGGAGATCCCATTGATGATATCAGCTAGGGCTAGGATGTCTTCGAGGCTGTCTCCAAGGCTGGTGATGTTCTGGTTCATGGAATCTAACATTACACCGAGTTCACCGATGTTATCCTCGACGTCTATCACTCGTCCTTCGATGGTCCTGCTATTCTCGTTGACCATGTTTGGGTAGAAAACCGCGTATCCTGAGCCGAGGCCTAGGCTGGCTCCGATTATCAGACCGATTAATACCAGTAAAAGTGGTTTTGAGACGGGGAGTCTGCTTTCCATACATAGAGTATGTCCGTGGGTAAAATAAACCTTTGAGCCGTGTTACGCCTTGAAGTGGTCCCACCCGCCCTTCTCGATGGGTGTGACGGTTCCGTCGCGCTCGAAAACGATGTCTTTGCTCTTGTTGACCGTCCCGATGGTTATCAGTTCGCATCCGACGCTCTGAAGAGCCCGAGCTATCTTCCCGCGGTTCCTGGGGGAGTACGTGAACACGAGCTCGTACTCCTCACCCCCGAACAGCGCAAGCTCGTTGGGGTCAAGGTCGTTGTAGACAGCGAATTTCTCAGCTGTGGGGTGTACGGGGATGTGGTTTAACGTGAACCCGTACCCGCTGCTCCTCCTCAGGTCGTAGAGGCTGACGCTGAGCCCGTCGCTGGAGTCCATGCAGCTCGTGACGCAGCCGGTCTCGGCGAGGGCCAGCCCTTCCTTGACCCGTGCGTTTGGTATGTGAATTGAATCTAAGATGGAGTCACCTAGGGCCTCGGGTATCAGAGTGCCCTCAAGAAGGTGCTTAAATCCTGCGGAGGTCAACCCGAAGTTACCTGTCACTGCCAGTTTGTGCCCTGGCTTGACGCCGTTGTCACGCTTCATAATCTTCTTTGACTCGATGATGCCCATGGCCAGCCCTGAAATGATGACATCACACGCCTCGTTGGTGTCCCCGCCGACCACGTATGCATCATACATCCGCGCTCCAGCCTCGAATCCTTTGACGAGTTCCTCGGCGTCCTCGACGCTGTAATCGCTGGGAATAGCCAGGTTGGGCATGAAGGCGATGGGCATTACGCCCTTTGCGGCGAGGTCGCTGACGTTCATCACCACGGCCTTTCTGGCGGCCTGGAAGGGAGTCATCCCCTCTGGGATATCTGTCTCCCAGACGAGCATGTCCGTGTTGATAACGAGGGCCCTGTTGCCCCCGATATCAATCGCGGATGCATCATCCCAGAAAGGGATGGGTGTGTCGGGCATGGGCGTGAGGTGCTTCATGAATATCTCGATTAGGCCGCGTTCACCGATCTCGCTTACAGTGGGCATAGCGTTCACCCTGATTTCCGCATACCTCCATTAAAACTTGGCTTCTTGTAAACGGATTAACGAGGCCCCAGTCATGTTTATAATATATTGTGCAGAGAAAAAGAGGATATAATATAATCGATAGCTTGAGCTGTAAGTGAATTATCTTTTGTTTCGTTTGCAAAATTCCTGTTTTAATAGATTTTTATTGTAGTATCCAGAAGTATAGTGATTTACGGAGCGTACAACCAGAATGACAGAGAAAAAGATGCCCCTCGATGATATCAGGGTAGTTGACATGACCCACGTTTGGTACGGACCATGGAGCACCATGATGCTAGCCTACCTCGGAGCCGAGGTGATCAGGGTAGAGCCCCCGTGGGGCGCCATTGACAGGCTGAGCCGCAGCGGAGTATACGGCGGAGTCCCTTACACCTTCCACCACCTCAACCTCAACAAGAAGGATATTACAATCAACACAAAGAACCCCGAGGGCCTTGAACTCCTCAAGGAGCTCATCAAGACCAGCGATGTCCTGGTTCAGAACATGAGCACAGGTGCCATGGAGCGCATGGGCCTAGGATACGATGTCCTAAAGGAGCTGAAGCCAGATATCATCTACGCCGCGTTAAGCGGTTTCGGTCAGACCGGCCCATACAAGAACAGGAAGAGCTACGCCATGATTGCCGAGGCTTATAGCTCCCACTCAAGGCTGACTGGAGACGGCGTCGACCCTGATGGCCCGCCAATCGAGATGGCTATGGCCTACGGTGACATCGGTCCCGGTACCATGGCAGCGTTCGGCATTGTATCCGCCTTGCGCCACCGTGACAGGACGGGGGAGGGCCAGATGCTGGACCTCGCCCAGTTGGATATAATGACCGCATTCAACCCGGGGATCACCCTCTGGCAGCTTGGCCAGACCAAGCCGTTCGAGATGAGGAAGGCCAACCCAGGAGGCGGCATCGGAGGCATGTTCAAGGCAAAGGACGGCGGATATGTGCGTGTCGGTGTTTACAGCCCCAAGGCAGTGGACTCTATAAAGAAGTTCTTTGACGACGAGGAATTCAACACGGAGAAACTGGAAAAGTACGTCTCCGAGCATAACAGGGACGAGGCCGTGGAGCACCTACTTAAAGCGGAGATAGCGGTCGCCCCCGTCTATCACACCGATGACACCTGCGCTGACCCACACCTGGAGGCGCGTGAGATGTTCACGGAGATCGAGCACCCCAAGGCGGGAAAGTACAAGGCCATCAACTTTCCCTTCAAGATGAGCAAGACCCAGCCGGAGATCAAGAGCCCCGCCCCACTGCTTGGACAGCACAACAAGCAAGTGATATGCGACATCCTGGGCAAGTCCGAGGAGTACTTCGAGGACCTCAAGAAGAAGGGCATTATCGCCTGGACCTAAACATACAAATAATTTTTTAACAGCCTGTTACAATACAGGCAATACCGTGCCTCGGTAGCTCAGTGGTAGAGCGGCACCCTCGTAAGGTGTAGGCCGCGGGTTCGAATCCCGTTCGAGGCTCCATTATTATTCATTTTTCAAGCAACTGAAATGGGAGACACAACACCCTTCACGATTTATACGAAGTCAGGGTAGTAATACGGGATTCAACATGGATGATCTTCTCTTCACAGACGCCAGGATACTAACCGAGAAGGGTGTAATTGAGGGCTGCCTATCGGTCAAGGACGGGAAGATAATAGCCATCGGAGCGGAATCCGGTCGAGATGCGAAAAGAATCGTTGATATCGGGGGAAAGCTCATCGCACCCGGTCTGGTCGACCTCCACGTCCACTTCAGAGAGCCTGGTTTCACCCAGAAGGAGGATTTCCTGACCGGCACAAGGGCTGCCGCTGCCGGTGGGGTGACCACTGTAGTAGATGAGCCCAACAACAGCCCCGTGACCAACAGCCTTGAGGCCATCACGCGCAAGAGGAGGATCATCGAGGGAAAGGCTTACGTCGATTACACTCTCCAGATGGCCGTCTACGCGGACGGGCTGGACGAGATCAGGAAGGCACGCGAGGCGGGAATCATCGCCTTCCCGGTGTTTGATGAACTGGGGGACAGGCCAACAGGAATGGAGAACACGGTGGTCCTCTATGAGGCGTTGAGGAGGATCAAAGAGGTTGATGGGCTCGCGTTGCTCAACTGCAGGGAGTCCGATCTCGTCATCAAGAAGATGAACAGGCTCAGGGAATCTGGTAGGAACACTCTTTCGGACTATATGGATCACTTTCCTCATGAGGCTGAATCCCTGGGCGCTGAGAAGCGGATACTCCTCGCCCACAACGTTGGTGTGAGGGCTCACCTCAGGGAGGTATCAACACTCGAGACCGTCCAGATGATCAGGTCGATGAAAGGGTACATGGACACAATAACCGCGGAGATCAGACCCGACCACCTGTTCCTCAACCACGAGAACACGAAAGACCTGGGCCCATTCGCGCAGCAATGGACACCGTTGAGGACAAAAAATGACTCCGATGCCCTCTGGGAGGCGTTGAACGATGGAACGGTCAACGTCATAGCCAGTGACCATGCGACACATACTAGGGAGGAAAAGGAAAGAGGGTTAGATAACATCTGGAATTCACCACCTGGACTGCCGGCCATCGAGTCCATGCTGCCGCTGCTGTTGACAGCTGTGAATCAGGGCAGGCTCGGGCTTGAACGCCTCTTCGAGTGCGCGTCAACCAACCCGGCGAAGGTTCTTGGGCTCTACCCGAGGAAGGGCACCATCAAGGTTGAGTCGGACGCCGACCTTGTTGTCGTTGACCTAGAGAAAGAGTCGATGATCAGAGGGAAGGACTCCAAGGCAAAGACCCACTGGACGCCGTACGAGGACTGGAAGGTGAAAGGGGCCCCGGTCGCCACATACGTCAGGGGAATGGAGACATACGTGGATGGGGAAATCGTGGGAGAGCCGGGTCAGGGATGGTTCCTGAGCCTATAACGATATCCATATCAACTCTACCTGTCTACAATTTTATGGTGAAACAGTGGCAAAGTACATCCTATTGTCGACGCTAACAAATGAAGGACTGACAACCATCAAGAAAAAGCCCCATCGTATCAAGGAAGTCAACAAGGAAGTCGAGAAGTACGGTGTCAAGGTCCTTGAACAGTACGCGACTCTGGGACCCTATGACTTTGTGTCTCTTGTAGAGGCACCGGACAACGACGCCGTCTTCAAGATGAGCGTAGAGTTGGGAAGCAGGGGGACCGTGAAGATTCTGAGCATGCCCTCCATGACAATTGACTCGTTCATTGACACTATAAAATAACCCACCCCATTTTTTATGGCAGAAGGGAGCCTACTTTATCCCGAAGTACTGTTTCTGGTAACTGTCCTCATCCAGTATCCCGAGGCGCTCCATTGTCTGCCGCATGGTCTTCTGGTTCTGCTCGGATAGCTCCATCAGGGGCTTTCTTGGCTTGCCAACGTCGGCACCCACGAGGCTCATGGCGTACTTGAGTGGCACTGGGTTGGTCTCCGAGTACATCATCCTGATCAAAGGAAGGTACTTGTACAGTGCCTCCCGCATGTTCAGGACGTCGTCGTAGTTGGTCCACGGCTTGCTGATGGTGGCGATCTCCCTTGGGCAAAGGCTGCCAGTGACGTTGCTTGTTCCCTTCCCACCGCTCGCCATGACGACGGGTATCAACGCGTAGAAGGCGCAGTCGCAGCACAGGACGTTGAACTCGCCCCGTGTCAGCTCCACGGTCCTCATGACGCCGTATGGGTTTGGACCGGCTTCCTTGATGGCCACGATGTTCTCGTGCCTCGCTAGCCTAGCGATGGTCTCGGGCTCGATGTTGACGCCGCACCTCTCGGGGTTGTTGTAGATGGCTAGCGGAATATCAACGGCGTCGGCCACGTCCTTGAAGTACTTGTAGAGGCTGCTCTGCTTTGGCTTGATGTAGGGGGGCTGGACTATGAGCCCCAAGTCTGCCCCCGCCTCTTTGGCGTACTTGGCGTTTTCGATGGTCTGCTTGGTGGTCATGGCGGCCACACCCACCATGACGGGGATCTTTCCCCTCGCCTCGTCAAGGACGGTGTCGATGATCTTCTTCCGCTCGTCAGCCGTGAGAAGAATTGCCTCACCTGTTGAGCCCATCAACAATAACCCGGTGCTATTGTTCTCGGCTTGGAACCCCACGAGCTGCCTCAGGACATCGTAATTGACTTCATCTTTATCATCGAAAGGCGTGACCACGGCGGGCCAGCTTCCCTCCACGTTATACTTCTTCATACCATGAGGCTACCAATGATAGCTGATAAGGGTAACCTCAGATGCCCTGCATCATACCTTTTTCAATCCCCAACCCTATCTAACCTATCATGAAGGTTCTAGGAATAGTCGCGGGCCCGAGGAAGACAGGGCACACGGCAAGACTTGTGGAGGAGACACTCAAGGGAGCGGAGGAGGCGGGACACGAGACGGTTCTCTACTACCTCAGCGACATGGAGATCAAGCCCCTGGACGAGGGGGAGAACGGGTACTCGTATCCCGAGGACGGCTTCACCGAGCTCATGCCTCACATAGAGTCCATGGGGGCACTCGTGCTGGGCACGCCCATCTACTACGACCATGTGAGCAGCAGGGCCAAGCTGTTCATCGACAGGCTCTACTATTACAGCAGGAGCCACGGCGAGGAGTACAGGAAGAAATTCCCTGACGGGGTGAAGTTCGTGAACGCCGTCACATGCGGGTGGGATAGAGCCGACGTCTATGATGAGGTGGTCAAGTGGCTGAACGGCAGGATGACAAACTACTGGAATATGAGCGTCCACGGCTCACTCAAGGCACATGGAACAGGAAACAACCCAGTAAAAGAGAACGAGAAACTGCTGAAAAAGGCCAAGGACCTCGGAAGGAGCCTCTAAACCGTCTTTATATCAATCTTGATCTCAGGTGTGCCCCTCATGGTGTTACCCACGAAGCACCTGTTACACTCCTCCAGGAGCCCATTGTAGTGCTCCTCTGACAGATCCGCCTTCAACTCGATGTTCATAGTGAACTCTCTGTACCTTGCTGGGTTCCCAGCTCCCACCGTGCCCATCGTGATCTCAAGGTCGCTGTACTCCAGATTGTGCTTAGTCAGGTATGTCACCGCGTGCATCCCCGTGCATAGACCGAGGCCGGCTGTCATCAGTTTGCCCGGGCTCATTCCATTGTAATCGGAGTCCCTCGTTACCTGGCCGCTAACCAGTGACACGCCGTCATACTCGGCCATAAGCTTCCATCCATCGAGCTGCGTAATCTTCATGTTCATACCCGCACCGTAGTGCTGCTCGGATATAGGGCTTACCGTAGCTCCAGGTACCCCTCGCCCATGAGGTGGGAGTAGTAGGGAACACCAGCTATGACGCTGCCCCTAAAGTATGTGACTTGTGCCCCCTGCCAGAACTTGGGCAGTGTTCCGTCCTCAACCCGCAGAACGTAATGGTGCCTAACGCTCAACGGCTCGTCTGACCGTTGGAACCCTTCAGGGGCACGGTACTGGACCATGAAAAGCTCCCTGCTGAAATCACTCATGTCAACCCCCTCCACGCCTACCTCGGGCATATAGAGCCAGGGAAGTAGCCTTTTGAGGTTAAAATTCAGTACCCGCCATAGGAAGCTGAACAGGCCGGAGGGTAGCTCCCCCGAGGGAGGCTGGTCGTAGTCAGACAGGAAGACATTGGATTTTACCATTGAACCGTTCATCGTGTATGTGAGGCGGTTCCACTCCCAGTCGCTGCCGCTTGAGTTGGAGCCAGGAGTTAGCTCCTGACTCACGGTGACGTCGTACCAGTCAAAAGACGCGGAAGTGTCATTCACCTTGAGCAGCTCGATCCTGGTCTCAAGTACCCCATAAGGCTCATGGAACTCAACCATGGTTCTTGTGGCAACTAGCTCAGGAGGAG
>JABXKY010000125.1 GCA_013619005.1 Candidatus Bathyarchaeota archaeon
CCATCTTATATCTCAGGTTTTCCCATCTATTTTCAATGAGCCTCTTAATTGGCACAAGTGGCTGGAGCTACAAGGAATGGGTAGGCCCGTTCTATGAAAAGCAAACTGGGATGTTTTCTCATTATGCACAATTTTTCCACACAGCCGAAATCAACAGCACCTTCTATCGTTACCCTTCTGAGGGCATGATAGGGGGGCTCAGGAGGAACGCTCCCCCTGGTTTCGTTTTCGCTACGAAGCTACCAAAGCTTGTAACTCATGACAAGTGGCTGAACCTTGGAGAAGGGGTTGAGGATGACACTCATAGGTTCCTTCAGTTGATGCAGCCTCTTGCTGAGCGCCTTGGCCCTATACTGATTCAGCTTAGGCCCAAGTTTAATTTCGATGAGCATGCTGGTGCCCTTGAGGACTATCTCGACATGATCCCTGGTAATTATGAGTGGGCCGTAGAGTTCAGGAATGTTTCGTGGCTCAGGGATGAGACCTATGATATTCTGAGAAAACATAATGTCGCTTACACAGTTGTGGACGAGCCGCTGCTTCCCTCTGACGTGCATGTTACCGCAGATTTCGCTTATGTTAGGTGGCATGGGCATGGCGTGAACCTTTGGTACGACTACGAGTACAGGGAGGACCAGTTGGAGGAATGGGTGCCCAAGGTGAACGAGATCGCCTCAAAGGTCAGGCGCACCTATGGTTACTTCAACAACCACTTCAACGCGAACGCCGTGAAGAACGCAGTCGAGATGCTGGATCTTCTAGGTGAGGCGACCCCCGAGCAGAAAATAGTGCACGAGAAGATATCCACATACCGCGAGGAATCCGTTCGGCCCCGAGGTGTGCAGCCATTGAGCGCCTTCATGGAGAGGGATGAAGATCTGTCGGTTGCAGATCATCTTATGCATTTCACTGACCCAAGGCGCATTGGCAGGGGTGAGAAGATCAGCGACGACGAGTTGAGGATAGAGCGGAGTTCAAACGAGTTACTTCAAGCCAAGATCCGAGGCTATTATATTGATGTCGACCTCGACAGGAAAGTAATCAAGCACGACTGCGATGACTGGCGTAAGGGCCGTCACACGAAGAGAATGTGCAAGCACATGGTAAAGTTCTTCATGAGCCTCCCACCGGGACAGGCAAAGCGGGTCCTGGGGCGGGTTTGGGAAGATCTGGATGGATGGGTCTTCGAGTAGTTATTCTACCTCGATCCCAACGGAGCTTAGAAGTCCCATGACGATTCGCTTATGTTTTCCCTTCAACCCCTTGTCAAGGAGCACCTTGTCGATTCCCTGACTCTTCTCCACCATTTGAAGGATAAGGTCCTCGTTCAGGAGCTCTATGGCGTACTTTGCCACCATGTGACCCATTGCATAGTCCTGGATCAGCTCGCTGAACTTGGGGCAGTAGTGTCCTCCGCCGAAGCCGATTGCCACAGGGGCCTCCTCCTTTGAGTCCATGCCTTCCAAGATGCAATCCACTAGGTACTCCGCGACATTCTCGTCTCTCCACTGCTCCTCCCTGCTCCCAATCTCCGCAAAGAACATGGGCACATCAAACTCTGTGGGGCTATGATGTGTAGCCTCAAGGCTTACCTGGAATCCCTCGGGGGGCGAGTCGAGCATCTTCGTGTAAATATTCCTCATGGGGTTCGGAGCGGTCATCTGGAGCTCCTTGGGGTTCCCCCCGTACATGGCCTTGCCGAAGTTTCCCGTCGGGTGCGCTGTCAGGCTTGGCCTTCCGCTGGCGGCCCAGTGTCTGCTCGCCACAACAATGTACTCGAGTTCGTGTTCGGATGCGATTCTTGTATAATCAGCTGGGTATGGCTGTGGTGTTAGGTTCCTGAGAAACCGTTCCGCTGGGACGATGAGGTGGTCCATGACGAGGATTATCTTGTCGCCCTTTGTGAGTACGTTTTTTTCTTTTTCCTTAAAGCCCCTCTCCCTGAATTTGCTCAGCATCGTCTCTCCCGCCGGGTCAGCGAGGCTTAACGTGATTCCTTTTGGCATCCTAGCACCTGTTCACGGATATGATGCCGAATCCCTGTATATTTTTAGTGGTGCAGATGCTAATAATCGCTAAAATGTGGCAGTAAGAATCATAAAATTAACCCATAGAAGTGGGTACAGTGAAGCCCAGATATGTCATATGATTCCTCACTACGTATTCTTGTAGTCGATGATGAGGCTGATCTGAGGGAGTTATTCAAGGATACCCTGGAGTTCCTGGGCTATGAGGTTATAACTTGCAGCAACGCAGAGCACGCGATCAGGTTTGCGTACGAGCTTCACCCGAGCCTGGTGATCACCGACATTGTCATGCCGGGCATGAGCGGCTTCGAGC
Organism: Candidatus Bathyarchaeota archaeon; assembly: GCA_013619005.1. Lineage (GTDB taxonomy): Archaea > Thermoproteota > Bathyarchaeia > TCS64 > TCS64 > RBG-16-57-9. The sequence goes on from JABXKY010000125.1 coordinate 2,341, forward strand.
TCTGCAGGTTCCTGAAGAACGACAGGAGGACCAAGGATATTTACGTGGTGATCGTGTCGGCGCTGAGCCGTGAGGTAGACTACGAGATGAGCCTAGAGGCGGGGGCCGATGACTATATCACGAAGCCGGTTAAGCTGCAGAGCATCAAGCAGGTGCTGAAGAACACTATCAGGCCATACATGAAGGTCGAGAAGTGGGCGATTAGGCCAAGCTAGAGTTTTATCGAGCCTACTACCCGAAGGTTTCCCCCGTTCAGGTACAGCATCGTTGCATTTTCACCGTCCCTGTAAGTTAGCGGCTTCTGGATGTTTACCCTTATGGTTTCTTCTGCGCTGTCCTCAACTGCACCAGCGATGAACTGCATATCCTTGCCGATGTGGATGGTCATTCCTTTCTCTACTGGCTTGGTCCAGTACTTCACCAGGTCCAGTTTTCCCTCGATCAGTGTGGTCTGCTTTACGGACTCGTCGTTGGACAACAGGGTTCCCCTGTCTATGTCGCTTGGTTCGATGTTTTTGAGCGCCAGCCCTACTCTGTTCCCTGCCTCGGCGGTCTCGAAATCTGTGTCGTGCCTCTGGATCGACCTCAACTGGGCAATCTTTTCCGTGGGGTAAGCCCTGAGCTTGTCGTGCCTATGTATCTGTCCCCATCGTACTACTCCCAGGGCAACGGTACCTATTCCTTTGACGTTGAAATGGTGATCCACTACTACGCCTCCTGTCGGTGAGTCATCACCTTTGACTAGTGCCTCTGCCTTGCCCATGATGAACTCCCGTAGAAGTGGCAGGTTCTCTTCGATTATCTCATACCCCTCGACAACCGTCCCGTTGATGAACCTGCTGAGCTGTTCCTTAGTTATATAGTTCCTCGGGATGATGATGCCCTCCTTCTTACCTAGACAGTCGAGCATGAGCACAGTCTCACCGAAAGATGCGTTGATCTCGTCTACGACAAGTATGATGAAATCTCCGAAGCCCGCGGCGTAGAATAGACTCTGGAGCTTTTCGGGGTACTTTGACGCCTCGACGATGGTGACCGTGGTCTCGCCCTTCTTCATGTTGTAGAGTGTGATGTCGGATTCGGTTCCCTTCTTACCCAGCTCCCTTGAGTATCCAGGGCATCCCAGAACGGCGACATTGAGGTTCGTCATGACGTGGAGCATCCGAGGTAGTGGGATATACAGGTTTCTATTTTGGTGCTCATGGGCATATTCTTTTAGTCATGGGGAATTGGATTATTCCCGTAGTATAGGAATGCATTAATCTGTGTTCGGCGTAGCAAAACGGTAACCCATGTATAGCTCTGATATTGGAAGCCTACCCGCCAGGATAGAGACGGATATTATCCGCAGCGGCGCACGGAAGGCGAACAGTCTACTTCCGTTCTTAGGTGTAAATAACGAGGATTACGTAGATTTTGAGGAGGCTGTGGTTTCCTCCTTCATCGACAAGCTCAATGTGGGCGTTGATATTCCAAACTACCCTCAGTTCAGGGACATGAACGAGATGTACTTCGAGCTCATGGATGGCATCGAGAGGTTTGACGGGGCTTTACATGTGGTGAACGGCATCAGGGCCAAGTCTGGTGCCGCGATTCCTGAGACCGAGGCTCTTAGACGGGAGGCCAGGGAGATCAAGTCGTCCTCTGGGCGTGACAGGGTTCGCATCAAGGTATGCGTTACAGGCCCGTACACGTTGGCCAGCTTTTTCCAGTTCAAGACTCCCGGGCTCTATCTCGAACTGGCCGAAGCTCTCGCTGATATCCTCGAGGCGTCCTTGTTCAGTAACGGGAGCGCGGAGATATCCCATCTGAGCGTGGACGAGCCCGTGCTTGGGTTCATGAACGATCCCCTTCTCGACTATGGCTCCGATGGGCGCGAGGCTTTGAGGAAGGCCTGGGACAAAGTCCTGTACGTGGCTAAATCCCACAGCGTGAATACCAGTATGCACCTCCATGATACTTCGGAGAACCTGTTCTGGGATGCCGAGTACCTGGACGTGGTGGCCAGCCACGTTGGTGATCCCCTTTACTCCCAGGAGTCCGTTAAGGAGAGGCTTGAGGAGACCGATAAGCGTCTCTGGGCGGCGATCGGGGTCACCCAGTTCGATACATTGATAGAGAACTACTACAAGGCACAGGGGTTCACCGGGAACATCCCCGAGAAGATTGGTGAGGTGTGGACTGGTATACGGAAGGCAACCATCGATCCGTATCTCTTCCTTGAGGACACTGGGCTCATGAGGAAGAGGCTTGATGGGGTCTCTGATTTCTTCGGTTCTGAGCGGATAGCGTACGTCTCGCCCGAGTGTGGTCTGAATAGTTTCCCCGAATACGGGGTTGCCATGGAGTGCCTTGAGCGCGCCTCCGGCGTGGTGGCGGATTATCAATCAGGAAAAAATGGCTAGGGTTTATACCAGACCTCCTTTGGTATCTGTACTAGTGCGTTAATATGGGCAAGATAAGCAAGGGTACGAAGTGCAGCGTCAAGGGCTGTAACGAGGACGCCGTCCGCTCCATCGATATCGGTAAGGTCAAGCAGGCGGGGCTCGACGCTGAGGGCGCGAAGAGGGCGTACCTGTGCAAGGAGCATTACAAGGATTACAAAAAGGGGAGCAAAAAGAGCTCCCAGATAGAGCGGTGGCGCCACAGCGCCTAATATAGTGGGGTTTTAGCCCACGAACTTGGGTCGGTCCTGCAGGTAGATGGGCAGCGGGACGGGTCTGTATGGTTTTCCAGAGGTCTCGATGTGGATTTTATCCTGTAGCTCTGGGACGCTTAGCTGGTCTGGCTGCTTCTGGCCCCTGACACGTATACCCAGCTTCTCTGCATCGATCTCCTTCTCGCCGACCACGATGATGTAGGGGACCCACTCCTTCTCGGCCTCCCTGATCTTCTTGCCGACGGTCTCGTCCCTGTTGTCGATATCGACGCGGACTCGGCTGAACTGTTCCCTGATACTGTCGGCTAGCTCAACGTATTCGCTGCTGACTGGGATGATCCTCACCTGGCTGGGCGCTAGCCACAGTGGCAGGCTTGGCTTGATGCCCTTCTTCATGTCGAAGGCCGCCTTCTCCAGGAGTGCGTAGATGTCGCGCTCGATGGCGCCGCTTGGGCTGCAGTGGAGTATGTATGGGTGCTTCTGTACCCCGTCCTCGTCCATGTACTTTATGTCGTAGCGTTCACCGTTCTCGACGTCGATCTGGTCGGTGGCCAGGGCGGATGCCTTGTCCAGGTTGTCCACGAAGTTCATGTCCCACTTGATCATGTAGTAGAATGAGCGCTCGTCCCACATCTCGATTAGCGCTGGTTTTCCGTGTGACTTGACAAGTTCCTTCACTATTCCGTTGTTCTCCTCCCAGAAGTCCTTGACCATTCTGACGGCTAGCTCGTAGTCTGACCTTTCGAGCCCGATTCCTTCTAGGACGTCCTGGCTCAGCTTGAACCTAATCTTGTACTCGTCCTTTGCCTGGTCCAGGTCCTTGCAGAAGGCGTGGACGTCGGGCATGGTGAAGGCCCTGAGCCTTCTGAGTCCAGTTAGCTCTCCCCGTTGCTCCCTCCTGAAGCTGTAACGGGTCATCTCGTAGACCTTCATGGGGAGGTTCTTGTAGCTGATGGTGGCGTCGTGGCTCAAGAGGAACTGGCCGAAGCAGGCCGCGAACCTCATGAAGTACCTGGTGTCGTCTGACTCGATGGTGTACTGCCTGGCGGGGAACCTGTTGAGGTAGCTCTTGAGGGTGGGGTGCTCCATGCTGTACATGAGCGGGGTCTCCACCTCTAAGCCCCCGTACGCGTGGACCATGCTCGTTACATACTCTTCCAGAAGGGCCTTGACCATCCTTCCCTTGGGGTAGTACCTGAAGTTCCCTGGGTCGGATGCTGGCTCGTAGTCCACCAGCTCTAGGCTTCTCATGAGGGCTATGTGTGGTGACGCGCGTGTGACGGTTCTGTCCTTCTCGTACTCGTATCCGCTGAACTTGCGGAGGTTGTCATGGCCCTTGAAGTCGAACTCGTCGAACTCCCAGAGCTTTCCGTCGGTGTCTAGGATGTACCAGTAGCTTTTTTGCTTCTCCTCGGCTTTGAGGGCTTCCGATACTACTTCCACTTCTTTTTTCTCGCTCATTGGTTATTCACTTCCAGGGAAAATGGGTTTGGTCCATGGCCGTCGCTGGTTTTGTTTTCTGCGGCGGAGTAACAGCTAATAGAATCGTTTTGGGCCTTTCGGCCTATGCTGTTTGGCGGGACATCACCGCGTTCTCCTCTCACACCCAGAAGGTGAGTGCATACTTATATTTTATTGTGTTTTTTCCTGTCAACAAGTGTGGCGGTTTTTATGTTGTACCGGCCGCTCACGCCGTCCCAGGTCTTGTCTGCTTCCGTTATCTCTATGCGTCTGGTGAACCACGGGGCGTCCAGGACGAGGCTCTCGTACTCGCCGCCCTCGCCGCACATGTCGACGCCGTACATTTGGTTTAGGCTTTTTAGCTTGGCGACCCTTTCAGGGGTGATTGGTTCCCCTAGCCAGGTCTGGTCCAGCCCATGGGCTGCCACGGCCGAGAATATGATCTTCATCCCGCTGCCCAGCATGTCGTGTAGCAGTTGCTCCCTCTCCTTTCCCCAGAGGGGGGATAGGTGGGTCAGGCCCAGCTCAATGCAGAGCCTGTTGACCCTGTCGGCTTGGTACTTACTGGCGATGGCGCCTGTGACTACGCCGTCGATTTGGAGCATGGAGAGGGTTTCCTTGAGGTCTTCCAGCTCCTTCTCCTTGATGCCCTGGGTCTTGGTTTCCACGTAGGGGATTCCCCATGCCTCTGCCTGGAGCCTTGTGGCGTCGATGTTTACTGTGTGGAACATGTAGCTGTCTGGGTTCTCTGGCTTCATGGAGACCATGTAGGATAGCTGGTGGTCCCGCTGGGTGAGGTGGGCCGCGTAGACGCTGTCTTTTCCACCGCTGAGGAGTGAGGCCAGGCGCATGCAGGGGTATCCGTCGGCTCAACTGATATCTCCTTGCATCAAGTAACCTGGTATAAGCGAAAAAAATATTCTTAATGTATCGCTTTTCTCCCTTTTTTAGCCGTTACCCTACCTCTTTTTGTCATCTAACTTTTTTAATAATAGGCGTTTTTATGGCTTCTTTTTATGTAAAAGGGCTGTTTTCTCGTTTGCGGGGGTACCCACCCCTCCCCCTATTGTTTCTGGAGTGTGAAATCATGGAGAAGGCAGGCTACTCCAGCCACTGGTCATAAGGGGAAAAAATATTTTCGGGTCTAGCGTGTTACTGTATCTTGATCTGGTCTCCCAGTTTGAACTCCGGGTATTCCCCGTTGGCGGTGAACACGATGTTCATGTGGTTTGGCATGTGGTTCATCTCGTACCCGATAAGGGTGGCGACCTCTTCGCCGTTGTGGTGGAGTTTGTCTCCTATGACGGTGTGGCTTCCCTGGATGGCCTCGAAGAAGGCGACGGCGGTGAACCCTGGCAGTGTTTCCCCGGGGGAGTGGGCTGTGGGGGTGAGCATTATCTCGTGGATCTCTCCCTTCAGTATTGACCTGCTCCAGGCCTTTGATAGCTCCAGCCTTCCCCCTCTGGCGTTTACCTCCGCGATTACCTCGCCGTGTATCGGTCTTTTTGCTCCGTAGTAGCCTGGTCTTTTTATCTTGCTTTCCTCTGTGTGGGCGTTGCACCCACATTTCTTTTCATCAGTCATTATCGGATATTCCTTGATTTATTATGTTATTTATACATATACGCTTAGAAAATAAAGATACACGCCATAATTGCCTTATCATATTATCCAATGTGTTTGAGGTTGTGATGTGCAGCCTTAGTATGGAAG
>JABXKY010000081.1 GCA_013619005.1 Candidatus Bathyarchaeota archaeon
GAGTTTCTCAGGACGTATGGGGCCACTATGGCGATGGGCTTGAGTAGTCTCTTTAGCCAGCTCATCAGTATACCCCCCACAGCTTGAGCCCAAGCACTATGAACAGGTTCAGCAGTGAAATGGGCGTAAGATAGTTCCAGCCTATCTTGAGCATCTGATCCATCCTTGGCCGGGAGAAGATGCAGCGCAGGAGTATCACAAATACTACCACAATGCAGAACTTTGCCAGTAACCAGAACATGTGGCTTCCAATCACGTTGCCCATGATTATGGGCCCGTGGTATCCTCCAAGGTACAGGGTGATGAAGAGAAGCGTCCATGCCTGAAGCATAACGTACTCGGCCATCATCGTGAACCCGAATAGGATTCCGCTGAACTCGGTTCTCCAGCCGAATACCAGCTCGGTCTCGGCCACGGGTAAATCAAATGGAGTCCTCTCGGACTCGATTAGCACCCCGATAAAGAATATGATAAAGCCTATGAATTGGGGGACCGCGAACCACAGGTTCTTCTGTGCCTCGACGATTCCAACCAGATCAAATGTACCCGCCATTATCGCTACGGCTGCGGCGCAGATGACCAGTGGGATCTCGCCTGAGATGTACATGTAGGCGACCCTCCATGCTCCGATGAAGCTATACTTGTTGTTTGACACCCAGCCCGCGAATATGGGCATGAGTGGAGCTATTCCCATGATTGCGATGAACATGGGCAGTCCCAAGCTCCCTATATCCCAGAGAACCCAGTTCACGTCGAACGGGATCAGGATGAGGGCTAGTGCCGGTACGAATGAAACCAGTACAGGGCACAGTGCAAAGAACAGCCAGTTCACGCCATCGGGTATGATCATCTCGCTGAGGAAGAGCTTGATAAAGTCAGCAAAGACCTGCAATACCCCGGATCGTCCGCCGCAATAGTACGGTCCGACCCTAAGCATGGCTCGGGCGAGGAATTTCCTCTCGAACCAGACCGCTACGATGGCGAATACGAGGGTGAATGCTAGTCCAGGTAGTACTAAAACCTGTAGAATTGGCTTGCTGTTCGCAATTAGGAATTCGATTATCCAAGCCATAATGCCAGCTAGGGTTTGTCCTGTCCTGCTCGCAGTTCCAAGGGCTATGTTAATGTAAACCATTCATTTCACCTACCTGTCGCTGTCCAGATACCAGGGGTCAATCGAGTTGATTACCACCGGGATATCCGCCACAGTTATTTCACTAAGCTCAGCGAGCCTCTCGAAGACGTACATGTTCCTGAGGGATGGGGGCATGATCTTCACCCTGTAGGGGTTGGTTGATCCATCAGTCCACATGTGGATTGACATCTCGCCCCTCCCATTCTCCACCCTCGTGATATACTGCCCCTCGGGGGCTCTGGCGAAGGGGGAGAACCTTGCGCGCGTCTCGCCCTCGGGGATCTCCTTCGCGATCTGCTCCATCATGTTAAGTGACTGTCCGATCTCGTGGAACCTTACCTTGGTCCTGGCCATTACGTCGCAGGCATCCTCGGTTATCACTTCCCAGTCGAGGGAGCCGTAAGCTGCGTAGGGCTCCTCCCTCCTCATGTCTATTGGGATTCCTGATCCTCTCAGTACTGGGCCTGTTGCCCCTAGCCTGAGGGCGTCCTTTGGCTCAAGGATGGCCAAGTTGTTGCACCTCATCTCGAACATTGGGTTCTCGACCATTGCATCCCAGTAGTCCTTGAACCTCCTCCTGAGGTAATGGACTGCCTCGATGATCTTTGCCTCGAAACCCTCCGGGAAGTCCTTGAAGACTCCTCCTGGTAAGAAGTGGTTAAAGCTCCACCTTGCGCCGGTCAGCTCCTCGAAGAGGTCTAACAGGACCTCCCTGTCAACGGTCGTCCAGATGAAGACCGCTGGGAAGTATCCTGTTGCCTCTACCTGAAGCCCGAATGCGTATAGATGGCTGTTGATTCTGCTCATCTCACAGATAAGAGAGCGTATCCACTGGGCCCTTTCCGGTACTTCAAGCCCATACGCCTTGTCGGCTGCGGTGACATAGCCAATGCTGATGTTTGCCGTGTCTACCATAGCCATCCTGTCAATCGGGATGATTCCGCCTAGGAGGGTTCTATTCTCAAGAACCTTCTCGATTCCCCTGTGGGTGAAGCCTATGTCGGCTATGATCTTGTGGACTTTCTCTCCGTCTGTGTCTAGGAGGATCCTTGTCTGTCCGCTCATGGGGTGCTGGGGTCCCCAGCTGATCCTCATTATATCGGGCTCAATTCTTGGTTCTGTCATTACTCAACGCCCTCCCCTTTGAAGTCCTTGCGTAGAGGGTATCCGCCCTTCCAGTCCGGGGGTAATAGCAGTGCCACCATGTTCTCGTGACCCTCAAAATCTATTCCGAACATCTCGTGGGTCTCCCTCTCGTGGAAGCTCATGGCCTCCCAGACCTTGGTCATCGTGGGAAGAACTAGGTTATCCCTGTCTAGGTGTACACTGTAAAGAACTATGAAATCGGAGTCAGGGTTATCCAGATAATAGTACATCTCCATCCTGTTCTCCTCGGGATAATCAATTGCGCCTCCAGCAATCGGGATGACGAACCCGTACTCGTCCCTGAGTATCTCCGCGACCTCGATGTAGCTGTCCTTTTTGGCTACAATTGAGGCCCTTATTTCTTCAAAGACCTCAACGGACTCTAC
>JABXKY010000108.1 GCA_013619005.1 Candidatus Bathyarchaeota archaeon
CTTCATCGTTGATACCCCTATCCCCGATAGCAATCCATGGTTCAGGTCCATTAGGTCCCCTATCTTGAATAGGTCTGCCTCCATCAGTGCGCCCAGGCCCTCCCGGCCAATATCGCCCATGGCGTCGATGAAGTTGTCCATAACCTCAGGGTTTCTCTCCTTGAGAGCAGCCACGTTTTCCACCATTTTCTTTGTGGACCTCTTCTTTTTGCTGTTCCCGATGATAAAGGGGATTTTCTCGGTTAGCTTGTGGTGCTTGAAGCCCTCATTCTTTTCGTAGCTCATTACACCACCGAAGGTGGATACGTTATTGTCCACGCCGCTGGGCCTACCATGAATGATGGTCTCGCCCTCAAACGCCAGGTTACTGATCTCCTCTTTCTTCAAGCCGCCTTCGTGAAGCTTCTCGACCGCACCGACCGTGGCTACGCATATCGCGGCGGAACTTCCAAGTCCCACGGCGATGGGGATCATGCTGCGGACCCTGAGGTTCACGCCTCCCTCCACCCCAAGGTACTCCATGGTCTTTTTAGCGGAGACGTTCAACGCTGCGAGGTTCCTTCCCCTCCAAGCATTGCCCCTCACTGCATGGTATATGTCGTCCTCAAAGTACCCGCTGAAGCCCAGGTTGTCGGCGTCTACGAATACCTTGTTGTCGTTTCTCTTCTGGGCGTACACCTTGGCCCTGCGGTCAATGGCCAGAACTACGGCTGGTCCACGGTACACGACACTGTGCTCGCCAAAGAGAATCATCTTCCCAGGCGCTGAGGCTTCCACTAGCATTATTTCTCGTTCCTTGATATCTTGGTAGACGCGTAACCGACAACGGATCGGTTATCGCCGATTATATCGCCACTTGTGTAGTACGAGAGTATCTCCGCGGATTTAGCTCCTCCGAGCTTTGAGGCCACGAGGGCAGCAGATATGGGGCCGTACCCGCAGGTGGATATGCGTTCCCTTTTCACAGATTCCTGCAGCATGACCTCGTCCATGGCCTCGATGGCGTCGAGGACGAACTTGTCCTTCCTGTTGGACTCCTTCTTAGACTCCATGTGATTCAGGTCCGACGATGCAACGATTATCACTGACTCACCGTCAATGGCCTCGTGTATAGCCCGTCCCAGGTCCCTGCTGACCTCAAGGTCTTGGTAGCCCATGCAGATCGGTACAAGCTTGAACTCGGGGTAGATGAACTGGAGGAACGGAAGCTGCACTTCGATGCTGTGCTCCCTGATGAACGCAGTATCATCGAACCCTGCTATCCTGGAATTATTTACGATCCTTTCCGCCAGTTCAATGTCCAGCGGCACCAGTCCTAACGGCGTCTCCCAGAACCCCTCGCCCATTATGGATATTGGCGTTCCTCGCCCAGTGTGATTAGGCCCAATGACGATTACCGTCTCGGGCTTCTCCTGCTCCGCGATGGAAAGATAAGCGTGAGCCGCCGAGGCTCCAGAGTAGACGAAGCCGGCGTGCGGGGCCACGATGGCGGAGATACCTGCATCTTTTACTCCCTCGGGAAGCCTCCCAGGGCCTAGTCTATGCATGAAGGAGTCAATAATCTGATGTCTTAAAGAATCGGGGTTGGCGTCATAGAAGGCTCCTGCGTAAGCGGGTCGCCTGACGGCCATTTTTATTCACCTACAGGGTTGTCTCGAAGTCCTCGATGGTGGCGCCGAACTCTCCGCTTATTGGGAGCTGACCCCTCTCTCTGAGGATCTCCCTGGCCAGTAGCCAGTAGACGATGGCGAGGCTTCGCCTGCCCTTGTTGTTGACAGGGATGACCAGGTCAACGTTCTTGAGGCTGTTGTCTGTGCTGCACAGGGCGATTACCGGGACGCCGATGAGGCCCGCCTCCTCGACTATCTGCTGGTCGGCTAGACTGTCGGTGACGATGACAGCCTGTGGTTCAAAGAACTCCGCATATTCCGGGTTCGTGAACGTGCCGCTGATGAACCTGCCTGTGTAGGATTTGCATCCAAGGATATCGCTGAACTGCTCGACTGGGTTCCTTCCGTACCTCTTGCTGCTTGCAACACATATCTTGCTGAGTTCAAGTCTTGAGAGGAACTTTGCGACCACCTTGACCCTCTCGTTCATCTGCTCCATGTCGAGGACGAACAGTCCGTCAGGGCGTACCTTGTAGATGAAGGGCTCCATGTCTTGTGTCTTGATGCGGGTTCCGATGTGGACGCCTGCGCTGAGTAAAATTTCCTGGGGTAGCAGTAAGTTATCGTTTATTTCAATTTCCATGACGATTAATTGCCTCCTCGTAGATCGGGGGTTTCCCTGTCTTTGTGGAACTTGAGAACATCATCAAGGATCTCTATGTGTGAAAGAAGCATCCTGCGGCAACAGTACCTTGTGACCCCTAGGTCATCGAGTACGTCTGAGGCGTTTTCCCCTGCCTCGACCCGCTTGTTAAAGTCCTCCCATTTGTCGCCTACGACTTTTCCACATGAGAAGCACCGAACTGGGACTATCATTTTGTTTTATCGCCTATTTTTGCACATAGCCTAGGCTTGTGCGTTCTACCACCTCAACTAAAGGTTCCGTAATAAAAACGCTTCTCCTTTGAGGCATCATTGGGTGAAATAAAGCCCATTTTTTCACCTTTTAAAGCATCTGAGCACTGATTTGAAGTGGGGGTCCTCCCCCAGTTCAT
>JABXKY010000218.1 GCA_013619005.1 Candidatus Bathyarchaeota archaeon
CCTCATCAGGTGCCACGTAGGTCTTGAACATCACGTCCTCGATGTAATCGAGGCACGCCATGCCACAGGTCTCCACGTCATGCTTGAAAGGACATCTATAACAGGACGCGTACGGTGCGTGGAAAACACCCGGAAGAGTTGGGCCGTAACGCCTCGTCATGGCCGGGTCATAGCCGCTGATGCTTATTGCCCCCAAGCTGGAGCCGTGGTAGCTCCCTGTGAAGCTTATGATGTTCGGTCTCCCAGTGATCCTCCGTGCCGCCTTGATCGCGAATTCGTTTACCATGCTGCCCGATTGGCTCCAGTACACCTGGCATGGATTCAGTCCAGTCATCTCCCCGAGCCTGTCCGCCAACGTGTACATCTCGGTTGTCTGCCAGTGGAAGCCCTTTGCTAGCTGTCTCTGGATCGCTTCAACTACCCTCGGGTGTCTGTGACCCGTGTTTGCCACGCATCTACCGGATATCATGTCTAGGAACACGTTCCCGTCAGGGTCCTCGATGTATATGCCCTCGGCTCGCTCGACGAAGGGTGAGGCGTAATCCTCGGGACCTAGCCCCGCCGCCTCTAATACCTTGGTTACCTTGGGTCCTGGTGGGCCTGATCTTATCAGTGGGCCGTCAAGCTTCATGGCAATAGTTGAAACGGACTGAGCATCTATAAGACTTGGCGGCTCGTAACCATTAATACGATGAACTACCCCAGTTCACGTTGATTGCGATGTCCATTGGAGTATTATCGTACCCGCTAATCCTGCTCAACCTCAAGACCTACGAGCAGTCTACGGGTCAGAAGGCCCTCAATTTCCCCAGGGTAGCCGAGCGAGTATACGAGAAAACAGGTATCAATATAGCCCTGGCCGCACAGGCACTTGACATCCAGGCACTTGTAGACGCCAGCGAGATTCCCGTCTTCTCTCAGCACATCGATCCCGTATACCCCGGGAGGAACACCGGGCACATCCTACCAGAGGCGGTGGCTGAATCAGGCTGTTACGGGACTCTATTGAACCACAGCGAGCATCAGATTCCACTTGACGTGATTAAAAAGTCGATAAAAAGGGCGAGAGAGGTGGACCTGTTCACCTGCGTATGTGCAGATACGATAGACACCGCGAAGAGGATCGCCCTGCTCAACCCAGATGTCATCGCCATAGAGCCATCTGAACTCATAGGCTCGGGGATATCAGTTTCCAAGGCTCAACCTGAGATAGTCTCGGGGGCAGTCAAGGGCGTAAAGTCGGTGAACTCTAACGTGACTGTTCTATGTGGTGCGGGTATCACCAACGGGGAGGACGCCTCAGCGGCTCTTGACCTTGGAGCACGGGGTATACTTGTAGCCAGCGGGGTAGTAAAATCGGATGACCCCTACGAGAGCCTGCTTGACCTGGCCCGCTCTATGCAGCGCTGAGCTCGTCAACGACTTCCTTGACGATTGCCTTATGGCTGTCGATGAGCTCCCTGACCCTTTCCTGGCTGATTGACTCAGCGTACAGCCTGAATATCGGCTCGGTGCCGCTGGGCCTGAACAGGATCCAGCTTCCATCCCCGTAGACCAGCTTAACGCCGTCCATGGTGTTGATTTCCGGTGCATCCACCTTGGTAACCAGCATTTTGAGGGCCTCCTCTTTCAGGTGGTTCGGGCAAGGGGTCTTGTCTTTGTCCTTGAACAGGTTCGGCTGCTCCGCGATGAGCGCTGACAGGGGCATCTTTCTGGTGGCTATGTAGTGGAGCATCAACGCGAGGACCATGCATCCGTCCCTCACCTCAAGGTGGGGCCCGTACATGATGCCGCCGTTCTCCTCTCCCCCGATCCTGTACCCGTTCTCCACCATGGCCCTGCTCACGAGGACACTGCCCACCTTGGTCCAGAGAACCTTGCCTCCGTACTTGGCGACGACGTCCTCGATGCTCGGTGAGCTACTTATGGCGGTAACCAGGGTCTCGCCGGGGTGGACCTTCATGAACTCCTGAGCCACAAGGCTCAGTGTCTTGTCCCCCCAGACAGCGTTCGAGTTCTCGTCTATGATGATGGACCTGTCTCCGTCACCGTCGTACCCTATCCCTAGGTCGGAGCCTGTTGCCTTGATGAGTTCCTTCAGGTCCACGAGGTTGTCGGGTGTCGGCTCACTTCCCCTTCCGGGGTAAGAACCGTCTATCTCGGCGTTGATGGTGTATAGCTTGCATCCTAGCTTGCTGGCAACTATCGGGGCGACAATCGCGGCGACCCCGTTTCCTAGATCAAGGGCCACTGACAGCTGAGCCTCCTTGATTGCCTGGATGTCCACGTGGCTGATGACTGAGTCCGTGTATGTGTCGATGTATTCGTGGTAGTAGACGGACCCCACCTCGTTCCACTCGCATTTGGGCGGTCCCCCCTTGGCTACAAGCGCCTCGATCTCTGCCTCAAGGGGCTTTGGTGCCTCGACGCCGTCGTTGTAGATTATCTTAACCCCATTGAACTGGGGCGGGTTGTGGCTTGCCGTGACCATGACTCCCCCATCAAAACCCTTCTCCCTGACCATGAACTGGAGCCCGGGGGTCGTTATCAACCCGAAATCGTGGACGTTGCACCCTATACTCAGAAGTGCACTTACAATCGTGTCCCTGAACATGGGGCTGGTGGTTCTGCCATCCCTCCCCACACCAATTTCTTTGCCCAGCA
>JABXKY010000130.1 GCA_013619005.1 Candidatus Bathyarchaeota archaeon
TAGTGTGTTTTTTAAGAGTATGAGAATGGCTTGGGTTTATCCTAAAAGGCGGCTTCTTGTCCCAGTATGCTGAGACAAAACCTTAGTTTTCAGTGCCTCTAAGGGCTCAAGAGCACCATGAAGTCTATCACCAAGATAATCATATCCAAACCCAGATTATCATGATAAAAATTACGTTAAAAGTCTAGGGTAATTGAAAAGAAAATACGAGTTAAGGAATTAAATCTCGAGGATCGCGCCCTTGTCGGCGCTTGTAACGAGCTTGGCGTACCTCGCAAGATAACCTGTTGTCACCTTCGGAGGCATGGGCTTCCACTCAGTCTTCCTCTTGGCAAGCTCCTCATCGGAGACATGCAGATGCAGTTTCCTGCCAGGCACGTCTATGCTTAACTTGTCCCCGTTCTTGATCAAGGCTATTGGTCCACCGACGGCTGCCTCTGGACTGATATGACCGATACATGGCCCACGACTTGCGCCGCTGAACCTACCATCAGTCAGTAGCGCTACCTTGTCTAGACCATAGCCCATAACTGCGCTGGTGGCGGCGAGCATCTCACGCATACCCGGTCCACCCTTGGGACCCTCGTACCTGATGATGACGATATCGCCGTTCACGATCTCGCCTGCGTGGATAGCCTTCAATGACTCCTCCTCCGTGTCGAAGCACTTGGCAGTGGCAGAGAACTCCCACATAGAGGGGTCGATTGCAGCCAGCTTGGCTACCCCACCGCCCGGTGAGATGTTGCCCCTCATGATGGCGATCCCGCCTGTCTCGTGGATTGGGTTCTCAAATGTTCTGATGACCTCGTCGTCGTGGATCAGCACACCCTCAAGGTTTTCCTTCAATGTCCTGCCTGAAGCAGTGACGACGCTTGTGTCCAGCTTGTCTCCAAGCCTCTTCAGAACCCCTGGGATTCCTCCAGCCGAGTGGAGGTCAACAATCTTGAGCGGTCCTGCCGGCGCCATGTTGATGAGGTGTGGAGTGTCTTTGCTGATCTCGTCGAACAGGTCCAAGGGTAGATCAATTCCGCACTCATCTGCGATAGCCTTGAGGTGTAGAACCGTGTTTGTGCTTCCGCCCAATGCCATGTCCGCTGCTATGGCGTTCCTGAACGCTGCCTCGGTCATGATCTTTCTTGGGGTGATGCCCTTCTCAAGGAGTTCAATTATCTTCTCGCCGGCTTCCTTGGCCAGCTTTGCCCTTTCCATCCCTGTCGCGTTGGCCGTTGCCATGTATGGCAGGGTCATCCCGATGCTCTCGATGAGGCACTGCATGGTGTTGGCCGTGAACATTCCTCCACAGGCTCCTGGTCCACAGCAGATGTCCTCAAGGTACTTGATCTCCTCATCGCTGATCTTACCGCCAACAGCTAGGCTTGCTGCCTCGAAGAGCTCCTGTACCGTGATTGTCTTGTCTTTGAAGTGCCCCCACTTGGGGCACCCTGGGTCCATTGGTCCTCCGAGAACAAAGATGGTTGGGATATCCAACCTGGCAGCTGCCATCATCATGCCTGGGTCGATCTTGTCACAGGTGGTGATGCATACCATTGCGTCAAAGCCGTGTGCCGTAACCATGACTTCGATGCTGTCAGCGATGAGCTCCCTGCTGGGCAGGCTCATCTTCATACCCTCATGTCCCATGGCGATGCCGTCACAGACCGCGATCGTGTTGAATTCACGGGCTAGTCCACCTGCCGCTGCGATTCCCAGTTTTACCTGATCTGCGATGGGGTTAAGGTGCACGTGACCTGGGTTGATCTCGGTGTAGCTGTTCACGACGGCGATGAGGGGCTTTTTCATGTCTTTCTCGGTTGCTCCGGTTCCCTTGAGGAGTGCGCGGTGGCTTATCCTCTCGGGGCCGTCGTAAACAAGGCTGCTCTTATGTCTCGGATTATAACTCATATCCTCTGAGACACGACGACACTTTATAATATTAATGGGAAACCGTTTGTGAATAAGAAAATGGTAGGTTTACCACTTCTCGTGGTGGACCCGTTCCTCTTTGTATCTGTTTGATGGTGGTTTTTCCTCGTCCGGTACGCCTACCGCGATAACGCATAGCGGGTAGATGGTCTTAGGCAGATCGAGTAGTTCCCTGACCTTGTAGACGGGGTCGTCGTTGGGGTAGAGTCCGCACCAAGTTGCTCCATAACCCATGGCGTGAACCGCCAGTAGGATGTTCTCGATGGCTGTCGAGCAGTCCTGTTGCCAGAAACCTGGGCACGTCTGAAGCTCGGGGTCTGCGCAGACAATGATTCCAAGGGCTGCGTTCTTCAGCATGCTTGTGTATGGCTGGATCTCCATGATCTTCTCATGGGTCTCCTTGTTCTTTGATACGACAAAGTGCCATGGTTGCTGGTTGCACGCCGATGGGGCCGCATAGCTGCCTCTAGCATTGTCTTGATGTCGGCGTCCGGGATGTCGTCACCTGTGAACTTGCGGATGCTTCTCCTGCCTAGAATGATGTCAATGAATTCCTGACTCATGGGCTTACCTGAAAGGTCGGGTTTCTTAAATGATTCGAAGAAGGGAGGTTAGGAGAGGACCTTGTTGATTCCTAGTTGTTTGAATATTGAACGAAGGGCCTCTACTATTGTTGGATCTTTTAGTGTTATTGCCTCTGTAATGACATAGACTTCCTTGGGGAATAATGTACTAC
>JABXKY010000182.1 GCA_013619005.1 Candidatus Bathyarchaeota archaeon
ATTCTTCCGAGAAACCCTGGCATGTTCAGCGCCCTTGGGTTGCTGACAGCCGACCTTTTCCATGACTACAGTAACCCGGTTCTATCAGGAACGGATGATGTCGACCCAGACGCGGTCGAGGAGCTGTTCAGTGGGATGGAGGAACAGGGGAGGTCTACACTTGAGGTTGAGGGAGTCCCAGAGTCGAGGCACAGGTTCCTGAGGACGCTTGACATGAGGTACAGGGGCCAGGGATTCGAGCTCAACGTGGAAACAGGTGGGAGGTTCACGGGGAAGAGTGTCAACGATGCATTGAATGGATTCCATGGAAAGCACATGGAGGTCTACGGCTACATGGATGAGGGCGAGCCCGTGGAGATCGTGAATGCAAAGCTGAGGGCGATAGGTCTCCTTGAGACCCCCGGTCTTGTTGATAGCGGTAACGATGGTAGATCGGAGCCGAGGGAGACGAGAAAAGTCTACTTTGAGTCACTGGGAGACTGGTCTGATACTGGGGTCTACGATAGAGACAACATGGGAAAAGAGGTTGAGGGTCCCGCCATCGTTGAGCAGTACGACTCGACGACCGTTGTCTACCCGGGTTGGACCATGAGGCAGGATGGTAAGGGCATCATGACTCTGAGGAGGGTCAGGAAATGATCGATTATACAACCGTGGAGGTCATCAAAGGGGCCCTCATCTACGCTGCCGAGGAGATGGGTATCTCCCTCAAGAAATCGGCGTACAGCCCCAACATCAAGGAGCGTATGGATCATAGCTGCGCCCTCTTCAGCCACAACAGGGAGCTCATCGCGCAGGCAGAGCACATCCCGGTGCATCTGGGCTCCATGGCCCTTGCGATAAAGCTGGGCCTGGAGGAGTACGAGGGAGAGTTAAACCGGGGGGACATGCTGCTCCTCAACGACCCGTACATCAGCGGCACCCATCTACCTGACCTCACGCTCATTGCGCCGATCTTCCATGACGGAAGGATCATTGGGTACGCCGCCAACAAGGCTCACCACACGGACATCGGTGGGAAGACCCCCGGGAGCCTGGCGCCTGACTCCACTGAGCTCTACCAGGAGGGCTTGATTATTCCCCCCGTTAAGCTTGTGAAGGGAGGTGTGGTTGACCAGGAGCTGTCTTTGCTCATTAGGAGCAATGTGAGGACCCCTGATGTCCAGATGGGGGACCTCAGGGCCCAGGTGGCGGCCAACAACACTGGGATAAGGAGGGTGCTTGAGCTCGTGGACCAGTACGGCACTGAGACGCTTCACTCCGCCATGGCCCAGATCATGGATTACAGCGAGCACCGTATGAGGCAGGAGATCTCATTGATGCCTGACGGCGTCTACGAGGGGGTAGATTACTTGGAGGACGTGCTGCCGGGGGGAGTGGATGTCGAGATCAGGCTCAAGGTAACCAAGAAGGGTGATTCCCTTGAGTTCGATTACACTGGCACATCTCCACAGCTGGAGAGTCCTGTCAACGCCCCCCTCGGGGTCACGGTTGCGGGTATCTACTACACGCTCATCAGCACGACGGACCCAACGATCCCCGTCAACGATGGCTGTTTCAGGCCAATCACACTCAACATACCCCTCGGGTCTTTGATGAACCCCAACAGGCCCGCACCTGTTGCGGGTGGTAATGTGGAGACCAGCCAGAGAAACGTGGACGTCATCATGAAGGCGTTCAGTGAGATGATTCCGGACAAGGTGCCCGCTGCCAGCCAGGGCACCATGAACAACATCACCGTCGGTGGGATGCTGGACAACGGTGAGCCCTGGACCTTCTACGAGACCATTGGGGGTGGGAACGGTGGGCGGCCTGTGAGTGACGGCGTTGACGGGATTCACATCAACATGACCAACACGATGAACACCCCCATTGAGACACTGGAGGCGTACCTGCCCTTCAGTTTCAAGGCATACAGGCTTAGACCCGACAGCGGCGGGCCGGGAGAGTACAGGGGAGGGTGCGGCATCGAGCGTGTCTGGACCCTGACTAGCGAAAAGGCCACGTTGAGTATCATGGCGGAGCGGAACAAGATCAAGCCATGGGGGCTAAACGGCGGACACGGTGGCGCGCTGGGCGAGTTCATCCTCGTCAAAGCGGATGGAGCTGAGACCAAGCTGCCCTCGAAGGTTTCTATCGAGATGAGCAGGGGCGATACCATCATCATTAGAACCCCGGGTGGCGGAGGATACGGTGACCCCAAGGATAGGGACCCTGAGAAGGTGAGGGAGGACGTCTATAACGGGCTGGTGAGCCCGGAGGCCGCCAGGGATATATACGGTCTTAAAGACCTCTGAGCTGCTCAAGGGTCTCCTTGAACATCTCAGGGAACGCCTTCTTCATGCTGACGCCCGGTACGCCTATCCATTTTGGTTTTATCCCGGCCTCGGTCATCTGTTTCTCAAGCTCCTCCATGTATACGCCCCTACCCTCGACGAAATCAACTGTGTCAGGCCATTTCCTGTCCTTCTTATCAATGCCTGGTTTCCACTTTGCGACGTAGTGAATACCACAGGATGGGCTGGCTTCCGCCCCGATGATGGCAACGATCTCGGCGCCGTTCCTGACGAACGCGCGCGCTATTGAACTAGTAGAGTTTATTACGATGGGCCGAATCAACCCTACTTCCATGATTGAGCACTCTCGCGCAGTATACA
>JABXKY010000360.1 GCA_013619005.1 Candidatus Bathyarchaeota archaeon
AGATGACCGGTAAGGAGTACATTGAAAGGTTCTACGCTGCGCTAGGCGTCGAGGTAGAGCCCGTTTATTCGGATGATTACACGGCGGTGGACTGGTACGACACAGAAAAAGGCGCCTCGTTGGGTTACCAGAGGACAAGTTTTAACCAACTGGAGAGGAAGCTTGAGGTGCTAGGTGAGGAGCTGGGACTACGATGAGCGTACCGATGGAGAAGGCGTTGGAGAACCTCGACGGCGTAATCGAGAAAGCATCAGATGAGACCGTTAAAGAGAGGCTTGGCGAGGCCAGGAAGGTCATCTCGCAGAACAGGAAGAAGATATGGCTCAGGACCAAGACGGGCAAGCCAATGGCAGAGGAGACGTTGGCGGTCACCGAGAAGATTGTGGCCGCGATGGATGGTTCCCCAGATATCGAGGTGTCCCTGTCCGAGTTGGAGGCCCAGGCTGATAAGATACGGGAGGAGAGCCGGCGCCGCAGCATGGTCGTGACGTGACAGTACCGGGTTTTATATACGGATTACAAGAAGGTAACACCAGTTTCTGGTGAATACACCGTGAAGAGTAAGGTTTACTTCATGGACGACCGGTACTCCGGTGCGCAGTCGAGCATCCCAGCCAAGGCTCAGCAGTTATTTGACGAGGCCATGCTGTCAGAATGCTTCGACCCCGGTGACCTGGTCGCCATTAAATGTCATATGGGTGAGTGGAACAACTCCGCTTACCTTCGCCCAATCCTGATAAGGATTATCGTAGACAAGATAAAGGAGCACGGTGGGAGGCCCTTCGTCACCGACACGACGACTGCCCCCTACTACTTCTACGGGACAAGGAGCACCGCTGAACTGCACCTTGAGACGGCGGCCCGCAACGGGTTTACGTCCCAGAGCATGGGGTGCCCCATCATCATAAGTGACGGCTTGTACGGCACCGATGACGTGAAGGTTGACATCCCCGGTGGCTTGATCCTCAAGGAGGGCTACCTGGCCAAGGGGATCGCCGAGGCCGACTCCATGATCGTCATCAGCCACTTCAAGGGCCACGGGTCAGGGGTCTACGGGGGGAGCATTAAGAACATCGCCATTGGGTGCAGTAGCAAGCGGGGCAAGTTCAACGTCCACATGTGTAACCACCCAACTGTCGGGTGGGACAGCTGGGAGTTCAACGGCGATAACTGCATCGGCGAGGAGTGCCCCGACGCAGAGCTGTGCAACAACATGTGCCCGGCTAATGCCATCAAGATCAAGAAGGACCACGCTACGTTTGACGCCGGGAAATGCATCGGGTGCTTTGGGCACCAGAGGCCCCTATACAGGTGCGACCTTTGGGAGAGGGGCGACAAGTATGAGGACTGGCGAAACTATTTCCTGGTGGGTATGGGTGACGCCGCCTCGGCGTACACCGAGTACATCGGCCGCGAGAAGATAGGATACCTGAGCTACGCGCTGGACATCTCACCGGCGTGTGACTGCGTCCCAGGCTCGGATAGACCAGTCATCCCTAACCTTGGGGTGTTCGCCTCAAGAGACCTCGTGGCCATCGACGTGGCGGCCCTCGATATGTCCACAAAGGCGTCGGGAATACCCGGTAGCGCTGCGGAGAGCCACGGTGTCATGGAATCGGGGGACGAAAAGTTCACCGGAATCGTTGGCATGAGCCAGTGGATAACCGCCAACACCTGTATCACACACGAGGCTGGGAGCAAGGAGTATGAACTCGTGGAGCCCGAGCTGAGGGAGGACGAGGCGTGGCTAGCACACAAAAGCTTCAGCCCAGGGAGGCCCTCCGGCTGGTACCTCAATAAAGTCATGGAGAAGGCCGAGGCGTGGACTCCTGCAGGCGGGTTCAAGTACATCAACGAGCCCAGACTGACCATTGAGGAGCTCAGCAAACGATAGTTTTTTTTCAGAGTATCCCAGCGGGATACTGATTCTATTTTTTTAACCCAGTTAGGCGAAGGAAAGAATACGCCTTCAACGCGGCGCTGGTCCCCTGTCCCACGGCTATGGATATCTGTTTCTCCTCGATTTCCGTGACATCTCCGGCCGCGAACACACCGGGAACCGACGTAGAGCCAACAAGGTCTATCATTATCTCGCCTTGCTCGTTGAGATCGACAATGCCCTTGGCTATTTCACTGTTAGGAGTGAGTCCAATCTCGATGAATACGCCGTCAAAACCCAGCTTAATCTCCGCTCCGTCGCTTTCCTCAAGTGTTAGCCCAGTCAGCCTAGTACCACCGTGGAACTCCTTGACCTGCGATGATGGCTGGAGCGTTACCTTTTCGCTTGATAGCACCTCGTCCATCAACACCTTATCAGCAGTGAACTCACCTCTTCTGTGGATCAGGGTGATCCTGTCCGCGTATCCGAGGAGGTCACGTACAGCGGTGAACGCGGAGTTGCCTCCCCCGACCACTGCCACGTTCTTGCCGCGGTAGAGAGGTGCGTCACATGTAGCGCAGAACCCGATGCCCTTACCGATAAGCCCATCCTCACCGGGAACTCCGAGCCGAGTGTACTCCATTCCAGTGCAGAGTATGATCGCCCTTCCCGAATATCTGGCCCCTTCCTCTGTGACTACCTCAAAGCTGTCACACTGTTTCTTCATGGAAACAACCTTCGACC
>JABXKY010000110.1 GCA_013619005.1 Candidatus Bathyarchaeota archaeon
ACTGGAGGACGCGTTCGAGGCATGTATGGACAAGGATCACGACCATGTCCTCATTAGGCACTCGTACCCCAAAGGAAGGCAAATCCACCCACACACACACAAAGCATACGAGTGGGTGATCGCTACTCACGGACATTTCAGGGTCGAGTCCGAGGGAGACGAATTAGAGTTTCAACTGAATGGGGAAAAAACATTGGTTATCCATTACCCGGGAGGGACCGAGCATGGATTGACCGTAATCGGTAACGTGCTTGATTATTTCGTGATGAGAAGATGTGTTTGAATTGAAAAACCATATAATTGATTGCCATACCCACCTCTTCCCTAAAGAATACGTCAAGGAACTGGACAGGCTCAACATACCTTTCGGGCAGACACTCAGTGAACGCTTCATATTGACACCTGAAAGAATCACCGACATGGAGAAAGCCGGAATTGACAGACAGGTGATCAGCATAGCCGTTCCAGGTGTCAACATGTCAACACCTGAGAACGCTGTCCGCCTATCAAAACTAGTCAACGACGAGACGGCAAAGTTGACACATCAGGACGATCGATTCATCGGTCTCGCGTCCCTACCATTGTTAAGCCCTATGGAGGCTGTGGATGAGTTGAGGCGCGCGGTGGAAGAGCTTGGGTTAAAAGGTGCATCAATATTCACGGATGTCTCTGGGAAACAGATCGATCAAGAGGAGTTCTGGCCGATTTACAGGGCTGCATCAAAGCTGGGTGTGCCTGTGTTCGTCCACCCTATAGCTCCGCGGCACCGCAAGGTCTACGATGACTACAGCCTGCTCTCCGTCCTTGGCTTCCCCTTCGAGACCACAATGGCGGCGACCAGACTTGCTCTAAGTGGTTTGCTTAAGGAACTGCCTAATCTGAAGTTAGTGTTATCGCACCTCGGGGGCACGTTACCGTACCTGATGGGTAGGATAGATGATGGGCACCGAATATTCAAGTCGGTTCAGAACAAAATCACTCGTCCTCCTAGCTATTATCTTAAGAAAATGTACCTCGACGCAGCCTCGTTCTACAAACCAGCGCTAAGATGCGCCATTGATTTCTGGGGGGCAGAAAAGCTGGTTCTTGGCAGCGATTACCCTTACGGGTGGGTTGGTGAGTTAAAGAGGTGCGTGGAAAGCGTTGAAGCCTTGAGACTGGACCCAGAAGAACTAGACAGGATACTAAGTGTGAATGCTGAAGACCTGTTCAAACACAACTAAGAAAGATCCTCGTTTTTATCAATCTTAGGTGTTTATTATTAGAAACACCCTACATGACCTATGTCAGGTGGTTCCAAAAAAACGGATATGCCCGGGGAGGGTGAACCTTTGAACTGTGCGTTCCAGCGACGTGATAAAGGCGCAACCAAGATAGAATGTGTTTTGACCGATGGAGGGTCTACGAGTATACTGTACAGGATGGTCGACCGGGACCAATGCAAGATTGATATATGCCCCATTTATCAGACGTGGAAAAAAGTGGCGTAGAATCGTCTTCTGTTAATCAAACATTATTTGGTATCCAAAAAATAATGAGAAATAGGATAAGAAAAAGGGGTTAGGCGTGCTTTTTTATAGCAGCCTCAAGTATGCCCATACCGGTCTCAATGAGGTCGTCCTCGATGATGAGCGGTGGGTGGAGCCTGATGGCGTTGCTGTAAAGACCTGCCTTCAATGTCATAAGCCCATTCTTCAGACACTCCTTCATGATAGCGCTGCTAACCTCCGCATCCGGTTTCTTGGTCTTGGGATCCTTGACGAACTCCATGGCCAGCATTGGTCCGAGCCCTCGGACGTCGCCGATCATTGGGTACTTTTCCTGGAACTCGTTCAGCCTCTTGCGTAGCTTTACGCCCATCTTCTCTGCCCTACCAGGAATATCCTCCCTCTCCATGATCTCTATCACCTTGAGGGCTGTAGCGCACCCGATGGGGTTACCACCGAAGGTACCACCTAGGCTTCCGGGGTAGACATCGCCCATCAGCTCCTCGCTTCCAACTACTGCGCTCAGTGGCAAGCCATTAGCTAGCGCCTTAGCCATAACGATGATATCGGGAACGATACCGTAGTGCTCTATCGCGAACATCTTTCCCGTCCGGCCGAAGCCAGTCTGCACTTCGTCCATGATAATCTTGATATCATGCTTGTCGGCGACCTCCTTCAGCATAGGATAGAAGTTCTTGGGTGGATCGATGAAACCTCCCTCGCCCTGTATGGTCTCGACGATTATCGAGCCTACAGTAGTTGGATCCACTTGTGTCTTGAAGACGCTCTTCTCGATGTGGTGGATGGCCGCCTTGCCACACTCCTCCCTGTCATCAGTGCCCCATGGGCACCTGTACGCGTATGGGAATGGCGTGAAGTAGACTCCCGGCACGAATGGGCCAAGCCCTACCTTGTAGGGGTCCCACTTACCAGTCAGAGTCATGGCCATATACGTCCTGCCGTGGAAGCTGTTCTCGAAGCTCAGAATATTGGGCCTACCAGTGGACTGTCTGACGATCTTGACCGCGTTCTCAACCGCCTCGGAGCCACTGTTGACCATCATGGCGCGCTTCTTATAGTCGCCTGGTGTGATGTCGCACAGCTTCATGGCTAAATCGGTGTAGACCTGGTAGTTGCCTACGTGAATGCAGCTGTGAATCAGCTTTCTAGCTTGCTCAGTGATGGTCTCAACGATCTCCTCCGTGCAGTGACCGAGGCTGGTTACGCCGATCCCCGATGTGAAGTCGAGTAATGTGTTCCCGTCCACGTCCTCCAACAACGCGCCTTTTGATTTGGCGATCGTGACTGGCTGGACAAGATAAACGCCCGCGGGCACGTACTCGTTCCTCTGTTTAATCAATTCAAGGCTCTTGGGGCCTGGAACTGCAGTGACTAAGTTAGGAACTTTTGTCATTATGCATCGGGATACAGTACTTTGATAGATTAATAACCCTAACGGGGCAGGCATGAAAGATTTTACAAAGGTTTAGGATAACCCAGATGGAGAGATTTCCTTCGCCCTTGGGTCTTTCAGGAAGAAGATGATTATGGGGATAGCTAATGCTTCAAGCAGAGATCCAGAGATTAGTAACAAGGCGGGATTTTTCTCGTATACATATCCACCTATCATCGCCCCTGGGAGCCCCAGCAGCCCTGAGACTGTACCCATCAAGCCGAGTACTTTTCCTCTGTCCTTCGCCGGTACCAGGTCTGTAATCAAGGAGTTCCAGGCTGGTCCTCCCATGAACCCACCCGTCCTAAGGCGTCCGCCGCCGATTCCCTGTGCCACACCTATAACGGAGTACGCGCCGAGGAGTTTCCTATAATCGTTGAACAAGAATAGGCTCAGGCTATCGAAAGGTCCCAGTCCCCTCGCCATTAGGATCAAGTTCTTTCTGCTAGTCCTATCTGCAACGACGCCGCTGACTAGGTATAGGGGCACGCTGATGAACATGGCAACGCTCTGAAGCATACCGTACTGTGCCATTGTTAGGTCAACTACGTTGACAGCGTAAATAGAAAGGAAAGTCCAGGTCATCCTCATGGCAAAACCCGTGATGATTGTAACAGCTAGCATTGCCCAGACGGTTCTCGGCTGTCGTTTGAACGTCTCTATTAGTCCGACGCGCTCTTCCGTCTCAGTTATCTCCTCTTCCTTGGCGTCCTCTGTCACAAGGGTTTCTGTCAGGAAAATTTGTCTAATAATGGTAGCGATCGCGGCTGCCCCAATAAACATGAGCAGCCCTGTTTTGACCCCTCTTTCGAGTCCCATGAGGTCCAGATAGTATCCGCTCACCACTGGCATGAAGATGCCGGGGATTCCTGTCATGAACCTGTAGGCTCCAAACCCTGCACCTTTCTTATCTTGTGGAAGGCTCTCGGCGATTATTGCGTTGAAAGCAGGCATATAGATGCTTGCGCAGGCGTTCACAACGATTCCTGGCACAACCCAGTACCATGAGTTCGCGAAGTATAGGAAAATAGGTGAGATAACCCTCAAGGCCGTACCAAGGACAATAACCTTCTTTCTACCTATCCTGTCTGCAAGCATGCCCCCTGGAAGTTGGAACAGGATTCTGCTCGTGTTCTGGATTGTTGCCAGAAAACCAATGATAACAGGTGAAACATTGAGCACTTCAAGAAGGTAGAGGCCCCACCATAGCTCCCAGAACCCGTTAAAAATAGTGTAAAGCATATTTGTGCTGCTAATTGCGACAATGTTCCGGTTCGAGAAGACTTCTTTCAGGCTAGTGGAAACGTCTGATAATATTGAAGGCAACTATATGTATCCTGATACTGTGGTATCTCGTGACAATTTACAGCTTTAATTAAAAAACCTTTGTAATAGTACAATCCACTGTAGCTCATATATTCTTAGCTCTGAGCCTTTTCGGGGTCACGAATGAATAATATTACGCAGATAAGCTGGACAACGGTCGCCACAGCTACCGCGTACCATGGATATGCTGGGTTCATGTTATAGAGAATACCACCAACTATTGATGAAGCCATTACAGGTAAGACAAATAGATAGCCCATTCCAGGTCCACCTGTTCCCCCTCCAGTAGCTCCAATCATCACGCTACCCCTGCCAAAAGCTGCCATAACATTTCCTCTAAGTTGTCTTGGTACATAATCCGCCATAAGGGCAGTGCTCGCCGGTAGGAACAGCGCACCTGCAGTTGCCGCGCCGAGGCGAATCAGTAGTACAGAGAAATAACCGTTCGCGAAAATGAGTGCTGGAAGGGAGACAAGCGACACAACCATAGCGGCCGTAAGGGACTTTGTCCTGCCAAGTTTGTCCGCAACCATCCCTGAGGGTATTGTGAGCACGACTTTTAGAATTGACTCGTATAGTAGGATGATGCCCCACTCGATCTTTGTCAGCCCAATTATCTCTGTAGCGTAGACTACCCAGAATGGACTCGATATCCCATTGGATACAAAGCCCATAAGAACCACGACTCCTAGAGCGACTACACTCTTGGAAGTGTCACGTAGAAGGTCAGGGATTCCACCATAAGTATTCTTGAGTATAACGAGTACGCTGGGCATAGGCTCACTGGAGTCTATCTTATGGGTATCAACGAGTTTTCTGTGAGCTAGAGTAGCCGAGAATACGAACTGTAGCCCAAGCAAGCTATACAGTACCCGCATCCCAACGTTATCGCCGTACATTAACAGGACGGTTGCTGCGATATATGGACTGAACATTGAAACAGCGTTTGCTATTGTACCCATGGTGGCTATCCCTATTCCTCTGTTCCTTGGCTCTAAGCTGTCAGCTAGTATCGCCGATGTGGGAGGGAAGGAGACTACCATGAATCCTTGAAGAAGAGACCCAACAGCGATCCATTCCCAGCTCGGGGCAAGCACAAAGAAGAGCATTGTAATCACGTTGAGGATATCTGCGATCACAATTATCTTGACACGGCTTCTCCTGTCAGTGAGGTAGCCTGCTATTGGGAACATTAAGAGTCCTGCCAATGGTCTAAGGCTGTTGATAATACCAATCTGGGAGCTGTTTCCACCCACGGCGAGTACAAAGAGACTCGCATAGCTGAGAACCATCCGCCTGAAGAACATCCCAACCACTTGACGTATCGTCAATATGGTCAGATTGCCCTTCATGAACGAGAAACGGTTCTTTAGCTCCCTTATCATATACGTTCCTACCTCAATGGAGCTAGCTTACAGATAAATGAAGAGGGTAAAATCAATTGTATTAGTTGATTTCTGGAAAAACGTATTAACGGAATGACACATGCATACCCATGAGTTCGCTCCACCTGAAAATAGAGAATCGGATACAGGAGATCGCGAGTGATTACCTTGGAGTCATCGGTCTTTATGCCGTCAGTTTGGATGGGAAGGGCAGTGACTTCAGTCACAATCCAATAGAGACGTTTCCGACTGCCAGCATCATCAAGATACCTCTACTAATGGAGTACTACAGTAGGGTCGAGGCGGGCGAGTTAGATTCGAAGGAGGAGATAACGCTCCCCGAAGATTATATCTGCGGAGGAAGCGGTGTGTTGCAGCACCTGACCCCTGGCGTAACAAAGTTGACATTAGAGGACTATGCAACCCTTATGATCGTCCTGAGCGACAACGTGGCCACCAACCTGCTTTATGATACTGTGGGGAGTGAGGACGTCAACAGGCTACTCATAAAACTAGGTCTCACTGATACCAAGCTAAGGCGTAAAATGCAGTCCTTCAGGGACATAAAGAGCGAGAACGAGAACATCACGACCCCAAACGACATGACGAGATTGTTGTCCATTCTCTACAAAAGGGAAGAGGTCTCGGAGTACGTTTTCAGTAGCACCCTAGACAAGCTGAAACTATGGAAGGAGGGTATCATAAGGGACTCCGTACCCGATGGAATTGACATAGCTGATAAGTCAGGATGGATGGGCGGGGTCCTTTGTAACACAGGAATAGTGTATCATCCAAACAACACGTACGCAGTCACGATAATGTTCAAACACATTCCACGCACCGATGAAAAAAGCCTGGAGACCTGGGGAGTTGGGAGAGAAATTGTGAGTCTTATCCATGGATACTACGAGGAGATGGGTTCGGCGTCCAAATACGGAATAAGGTTGAATTAGAATAAATTATTGGATGAAGAGAGCCAGTACGGCCTTCTCTGTATGCATCCTATTCTCGCCTTGGTCAAACACCGCAGACTGGGGGCCTTCTATAACGCTATCAGTCATCTCCTCACCACGGTAACCCGGTAGACAGTGCATGAAGATGGCGTGTTTGTCGGCGTACGCCATGGTCTCGTCGTTGACCTGGTATGCCGCGAACTTCTTCTTTCTCTCCTCGATGTCCTTATGACCCATACTGTGGAAGGTGTTTGCGTAGATTACGTCAGCTCCTGTGAACGCCTCTTCGATGTCATCCGTGACGACCATCTGGGTTCCCCTGTCCTCAGCGTTCTCCGTCGCGAACTTTAGGATCTTCTTGTGAGGCATCCAGCCCTTTGGTAGTGCCACGTACATGTCCATCTCCATAAGGCTGCTTCCAACCATCAGGCTCTGGCATACGTTCCATGGGTCTCCGCTGTAGGCTACTTTCAGTCCCTTGAGCTTGCCTTTATGCTCTCGCATGGTCAGCATATCGGCTAGACCCTGGCATGGGTGTGTCATGTCAGTTAATGCGTTGATGACAGGGCTGTCCATGTATGCCGCGTACTCCTCAGCTACATCCTGTCCAAAGGTCCTGATGACCAAGCCCTCGCAGTACCTGTCCAAGATCCTGGCAGTGTCCTTGATAGGCTCACCCCTTGATAGCTGCATTGTGCTGGGTGTTGAATAGAAGCTCTGCATGCCCAGGTGGGCGATGGCGGCTTGGAAGCTGAAGCGGGTCCTAGTGCTGGCTTTCTCGAATACCATGGCGATGGTCCTGCCTGCAAGGTTTGCGTGTGGCTGCTTCATCATGCGCTGTCGCTTAAAGTCAGCGGATACGTCTAGAATGTACTTGATCTCCTCAGGTTTCCAGTCCATTAGGGTAAGGTAGTCCTTTCCCTGAAAACGATCCTTCATACTCATAATCGAATCGAAGATACTAGCCACTTTCAGTGTTTAATATTATCGCTCGCCATGTTTGGAACAATACTGGATAAAAATGCCGTAAAAAGGTTAGGAGGACCCGTGTTGTTCCTTGAACGCTTTGGATTTTCTGTATCGATCCTCCAGAAACTCTTCGTCCCTGAACATGGACACAAAGTCGTTGCTGGTCATCCGTATGTAGGGCTTGGATGTGATGGTCTTCAACGCAGCGTGATGTCTCTTCTCGTCGTCCCTCCACATCTGAAGCAAATTCTTCAGTCCTTGGTTCTCCTCAACCCACTGTTTTCTAAGCAAGCCATTGGCTTTTTTCAATGCCTCGGCCTCAAGCTCAAGATGTTTCTTAAATGTCTCCTTAAGTGGAGCCCTGTCCTCAATGAACACATCCTCGCCCTGGATGATCTCAATGGCCGCCTGGATGATGTTTATGTGCCGCTGGCTGTCCAGCCTGAACATCTGCATCACCCTTTTCATGGCCTTGTTCTCTGATTTCCTCTCGTACTCATCGTAGATCCCCACGCGTTGGCCC
>JABXKY010000332.1 GCA_013619005.1 Candidatus Bathyarchaeota archaeon
ATCCTCAGTTTCATAGAGAAGGAGGCAGACAACATCGTGGCCGCCGTTCACGTGTTCAACATCAACACATTCATGGAGACTGAGAGGCGGCTTGCCAAGAAGGGCTTCATCAGTATCGACGTTGAGATGGTCCAGTACATAGCAGAGACCCTTGGACAGTTCCCGTTCGTCGCAGCCAACAAGATTGACAAGGGAAAGGAGAGGGACATCATGGAGAACATGGACGCTTTCCTCTTCGGCGTCACCGATGGCGACCCGGAGGAGGCGGTGGGCTATGTGTTCCCCATCAGTGCGAAAAAGAAGGTAGGCGTCGGGGAATTGAAGAACAGATTAGTCCAGACGCTCAGGGAAAAAGGGCACCTTACCCCGTTTAGCGATGTTAGAAACAGGAAAATGAATTATAGAAACTAGGGTCACTCGTCGAGGTTGATCTCGTCAAGTTCCAGGTTTAACTCCTCGGGAGTCTCCACTTTTTCCTCTTCGAGGCTGAACTCCTCCGGCTCCTCTGGCGCCGTGTACATATCGGGGTCGTACTCCATGTTGGTGGTCTCGTCCTCGTTGCAGATGCCCGCGGCGGTGACCGCGATCCTGATCTTCTCCTCCGGCAGGTATGGGCTGTCGATGACCCGTACGAGCCTGGTGTTCTGCCTTCCCTTCCTCAGGTAAACTCTGTGGGTGCAGGCGTGGGCCATGACGTGGCCGCCCGCGGGCCTGTTGGGGTCACCGTAGGAGGTGTCTGGCTTGGCCTGGACCTGGTTGGTCAGCACCACGCTTAGGTTGAATGCCTCAGCGACCCTGAGGAGGTTACCCAGAACGCCGGCGATCTTCTGCTGGCGTTCAGCCAGGGTTCCCCTGCCGATGTACTCGCCCCTGAAGTGGCCTATCATGCTGTCCACGATAACCAGTTTGATGTCATGCTCCTGGGCGATCTTGGGGAGATTTTTCACGAGCATGATCTGGTGGTCGCTGTTGTATGCGCGCGCGATTAGCACGTTGCTGAGGATCTCCTGGGCGTCGTAGCCCCTGGCCTCCGCTATCTGCTTTATTCGCTCTGGTAGGAAGGTTCCCTCGGTGTCGATGACACAGACTCGTCCACCTAGGCCGCCCTCCGCTACCGGGCGCTGTGCTAATACGCTGAGAGTGTAACATATCTGGGTCTTCCCGGAGCCGAACTCACCGATGAGCTCGGTGATAACCCCGGTCTCTATTCCTCCTCCCATTATGCGGTCGAACTCATTGGAGCCGGTCCTGCTCCTCATCATATGACTGCGTGTCTCCAGCAGGTCTGAGGCTGAGACATAGCCCGGATCTACCTTGAGACGCGCGAGGGTGTTCACCTTGATGGCTGTGTCGACACCCATGCCGGTTAAAGCTACTATCTCTCTTGGGGGAGTGACAGCGATAGCTTCTAGTGTTGCTAACCCGGCCTTGTGCAGCTTCTTGATGGTGGTGCTTGCTACTCCTTCGAGTATGCCTACTTCAATGACCTCGCCCATAGCTCTCGAACCTGAAACTCGGTTTTCGGTTTATAATACGAACGCACCGATTTGTATGAGGGGGAGGGGGGTGAAAGTGGAGTGGAAGTGAAAACCATTATCTTTTGTGAGATAGTTGATACTTGATTTCAATGGTTGACTTAGATTCACTGAAAAAAATTGTTCAGGCCACTGTTGACGAGAAGCGTCCAGTGCTAGAGGATATCGCAAGATTCCTCTACGAGAACCCTGAGCTGGGCAGCGAGGAGTTCATGGCATTCGAGAAGATCACAAAGGTCCTAGAGGAGCACGGCTTCGATGTTGAAAAGGGCGTGTACGACATGCCGACAGCATTCGTGGCGTCATTCAAGGGCAAGGGAGATGGCCCTAAAGTCGCCGTCCTCGCAGAGTATGACGCGTTACCCGGCGTGGGCCACGGCTGCGGCCACGACCTCATCGCGGCTTCCGCAGTTGGCGCAGGAATAGCTGCCAGCAAGGCCATCGCGGAGCTTGATGGCGAGGTCCTGGTCATAGGTACCCCGGCCGAGGAGGGCCATGGGCCCAGCGGCGGAAGTAAGGTCATCATGTCTAACAAGGGACTGTTTGATGATATTGGTGGGGTCGTAATGCTTCATCCAGCCTCATCTTGGGGCGTGGGAAGTCAGGCCCTAGGTATTAGCAAGTGCAACATGGTCTTCAAGGGCCAGACGAGCCATGCAGCGGCTAGCCCCCACCTAGGAAGGAACGCCTTGAACGCGGCTACCCTGGCCTACACGGCTACCCACATGTTGAGGCAAGAGGCCAGGCGTGATGCCAATCTAGTCATCCACGGAATAATCACCGAGGGCGGGATCGCCAATAATATCATACCAGACAGGGCGGTCCTGGATTTCGGCGTGAGGAGCAGCGACCAGGATTACCTTGATGAGATGGTTGACAAGGTGGCTCGATGCGGGGAGGGGGCGGCCCACGCCATGGGGGTCGAGGTGGAGATCGACAAGGGAAGGTTCTACTCCAGCAAGAAGCTGAACTACCCCATGATCAGGACCCTCTGGCAGAACTACGTCGACCTGGGAGCTCCAGTATCCGACTGGGAGGAGTCCGCGAACAGTATGCCAATGGCCTCCACCGATTACGGTAATGTAT
>JABXKY010000201.1 GCA_013619005.1 Candidatus Bathyarchaeota archaeon
CATGCTGAAATGCTGGCCGTCCTCGAACCAGAGCTTCTCGTTGAAATTTGGGTCCGTCTCGGGTGTGTTGGAGAAATGGTACGCGCAGCACTGGTAGCAGCTGATACCGTTGCCGTATCCACGGTAGGCGGGAAGCATGTTGTCAAAGTATGGGGACCCGAATTTGCCCACTGCCTCGTGGACTAGCATCCACAGGTCATCGTACTCGGACTTGAAGAACTCCGGTGATACATAGTTCTCGTTCTTGGGGAAGTTGAAGGGCTTGCCCCACGCGTCTCCCTCAAGTGAGACCTCTGTGATGGCCCTGAAGAACATCTGGACCTCGGGCTCATAGTCGCCGTAGGTCTCGGGGCCTACCTGGCCCTGCTTGACGGCGGGGACGTCCCTCCATATCTTGGGGACGCCCATGGGGAGCTGGATGTTGCTGAAGACCAGCTGTCCACCGCGGGTTACGTATGTCTGGGTCAGCTCGTAGAACATCATTTGTGCGAGCTGCTTGATCCTCTTGTAGGGGAGCCCACGCAGGTACGGGGCGAGGAACATGGTGTAGTACATGAATCCCTGACCGCCGCTGAAGTTGGTTTGACCTGCCGCAAGCACCTTGACGCTGTGGAGTATCGCCACCTCCGGCTGTTTCGCCGGGCCCGCAACGCTGCTCCTGAATCCCTGTCCGTCAGGGATCAAACCGTAGTAGAGGAAGTACCTGAGGTCCCAGTCCTGACAGAACGGGCGAGTTCCGAAGTACTCCAGTGTGTGAATATGAATATCCCCGTCCGTGTGAGCCTTCGCCAGCTTGGGGTCCATCAGGAGGAGGTACTGCTCCTTGCTGAGCCTGTCTGCCTTCTTCTTGTGAACTGTCTCTGGGTTGGGCTGAAGGTTGGCGTTCTCTTTGCTCTCGAAGCCGTTTCCCATGTCGATCTGGTACGCGTCGTAGATGGGCACACCTACCCTTGTGAGCAGGTTCCTGTAAATTCCGAACTCGGGGACCTCGTTGCTCCATTCAAGGAGAAGGTTGTTGGTAACCTCCCTGACCATTGGACCAGAGACGAACCTGGGCTTGGTCAACCTAAACCTCCTCTCGACCTCGTCAGCAAGCCTCTCGGCGGTCAACTCGCTTATCGCTGGAATATCAAACATCGTCTCGGCGAGCTGGGTCTCCTTGTTGAGCATAGCAACTATACGGGTCTTGTCCCATGGGACCAGGAATCCATCGGTCGTGTGGACCATGGGCATACCCATGTAAACATTGTCTGAGAAGAACTCATCTATCTGCCTCTGGTGCTGAGGCAGGGTCCTGTTCTTAGCCAATATTAAGCATCTCCGTCACTCTTCCCTCTATCAGGGTCTCGCCCTCGAACAACTCCTCCGAGGGCTTCACCACCTCTTTCTCCCCCAGAGACAAGATAGGTGGATTTCCGAACATATTCATCATAACAAAATCAGTCTGGTTCTCGGTATCGAACCAGTCCGCCTCGAACTCGATCTTTTGTGACTTTAAGTAATCCTTAAGCTTGTCACATTTCGGGCAATCGGGCAGCGAGTATACGGTAATCTTCATTTTACGCAACCTCTAGTGTGTCTCGCGGAAAGTGCACACTAATTCTAGTTACACAAAGTACACAAATCGTTGTATATA
The DNA here is from genome assembly GCA_013619005.1 of Candidatus Bathyarchaeota archaeon. Lineage (GTDB taxonomy): Archaea > Thermoproteota > Bathyarchaeia > TCS64 > TCS64 > RBG-16-57-9. The sequence continues at coordinate 1,637 of JABXKY010000201.1, forward strand.
TCGGTGACTATCCGTAGAATAATACCATAAGATCAGTATGGAATAATAATCACGATAACACAATGAAACATTGTATTGTCTCAAATATACAAGAATGTGGTTGATAATGCGAATCGTCTAACGAGATTTTATATATTCTGCCTGATCTATTTTACTCGAAGTCATCTGAGATTGTCCGGTGTACACCCATGACCATAATCATCTGCCTCGTTGGATCCCACTACCGTCGAGCCTTCGACGGCATCAGATACTGGAGCAAGGTACACGGAATAACCAAGCTCTACCTCCTTTACAGCGAGCCAGCGGACGATGAAGAGCCCACCGTCTTCAGCTACATGAGCAAGAAGAATGCCGAGGACCTCAGTGATAAGTTGGAGATTCTTGATCCAATAATGATCCCATACCAACCCCTCCAACAGAGGAGCGCGTTCAGGACGATTTACCGGATACTGCACAGCGCAAGGGACAGCGGCGAGGATGTGCTCATCGACATCACAAGCACCACAAATCTGACAATGGGAATCGCCCTCACAACAGCTCTCATGTTCAGAAACGCTAGGGTCTACAGTGTCCCTGCCAAGGAGTCAGCGTGGTACGTTACGGGTAAGCCAGGTGAGCCAGCTTTCGAGGATTGGTTCAAACGTAGCAGGATGCAGGAGAGCAAAGAGCCGACGGAGTTACAGCTACCCGGTTACAGGCTTGAGCCCAGCAGCAAGCACGAGGAGAAGGAATGGGACAGGGAAAAGAAGCTACTGGTACTGCTAAGGGAGAACGGCGGCGAGGCAGACAGTATCAGCGATATTATCAGGTGGTTCGGACATATGGCCGCCAACAGCACACTGAGGAACAGGTTCAGCAGGATCGTGTCCCGGCTTGAGATGAAGGGTCTGGTGAACGCCGAGAAGGGAAGCAAGATGAAAGTCATCAGCCTCACAGAGTTCGGCAAGATCTTCGCAGAGGCCCTCAGTGAGGGCATTGTGAACTAGCCAAATTTGTTTCGTGTTCACGTTAATCCTCAAGTTTTTTCGAGGGGTTACTTTTCACAATTCATCTAACTTGAACCAATTCTTGCTGTGACATAATACCAGTAATTTCCGCAAGTCTTAGGGTCTTATAATTAGGATCAAGGTTACCTTTTTTAGACATGCCTGTTCCCATATCCCTTGTATTCGAGGTATAATTATGAATGTACAGTTGACTCTGACCCCAGCCGAGGGGAAGAGATTAATCGCAAAGGCCATCGCAGGTATGGCAGAGGTCCAGAACGCGTACAAGAACGGGATTCTCATCATCGCGACCAGCACCACCACTGCCTATGTGGCGGAGGAGCTAATGGGAAAGGAACTAGAAAAGGGCATGTTCACGGCCGGTGTCGTGACTCATGAGGGCTTGGGAATAACCACAGCCGATGGCAGGTATCCCCACTATGCTTTCGAGAAAGGGGAGCTTAAAGAGTGCAGCACGCCAGAGCTGGTCCCCTTCTTGGCGAAGATGGGGCCAGATGACGTGTTCATCAAGGGCGTCAACGCCATCGACCCTTACGGCGCGGCAGGTGTACTGGTACACGGTCCGGGCGGAGGAACCGTTGGAACTGCGTACGGTTACCTGGTGAGGAATGGTGCGCAGATCATTCTGCCCGCGGGATTGGAGAAACTCGTCCCCGTGAATTTATCAGAGGTCGTTCCTCTACTGGGAGTCAACGTCATCGATAAGGCCATAGGCTGGCCTTGTGGGATGATGATCATTCAGGGAATGGTTTTCACCGAGGTCGATGCGTTCAGGCAGCTGTTCGGCGTTGAGGCCATCCCTGTAGCAGGCGGCGGCATTGATGGAGCTGAGGGCAGTAAAATCTTCCTCATCCAGGGCGACAAAGAGGCAGCTGAGGCGGCTTATGCATGCGTCGTGGGTTTGAAGGGGGAGAAGCCCCTCAAGACCAGTACCATGGCGAAGCCCGCCCACCTAGCCTAGCCACTCTATCACTTCGGCTCCGTGGAAGGCGGCAAAGTCTGCCAGGTTTTTCTCCAATTTTTCCCTGTACTCATCTGTTTCCCTGAACCCTGGCTCTATCCAGTAGCCCCTTATGATGAGTTTTTTCTCCTTTCTGTCCATCTTGGGCTCGATTCGGGCGACCAGTTGATCACCGTATAGCACGGGTAAGTGGTAGTAGCCGTAGACTCTTTGGTCCTGGGGCAGGTATATCTCAAGCTTTGACTCGAACCCGAAGAGGTGTTGGACGCGCTCCCTGTTCCACATAAGGTTGTCGAAATAGATGAGAAGCCTGACATCGTCGAAACCGAAATCGTCGTCGATGATTTGTAGCATTTCGACGTCCTCATCCAGGCAGTAGTGCTTTTTTTTGTCGCCTTCGACATTGACTTCTTTGAGGCCGTCAAGCCCTTTGAGCCTCTCTTCTATCTGCTTTGTTGTCTGTCCAAGTTTCACGGAGTGATGGTGGTAGTACTTCCTCACATCAATAGGTTTGATGGCGCCTAGACATTGCAGGGTCTTCCTTATGAAAAACTCTGTGCGCTCATCATCACTCGGAGGCTCCACAGCTACCCACGAGGGTAGCACGTTCTCAGATAGATCATAGTACCGCTGGAAGCGCACCCTGTCGCTGACCATGAGGATTCCTGCCCCGTACATGTAATCCATGGCGACTTTCTCTGTTTTTCTGTTCCACCAGCCACCATTCCTTTTTGGTCCCTCAAAGTCCTTTGACGACAATGGCCCTTCATCCTTTATTCTTGCGAGCACTTGGTCAAGGACCTCCACGTCTTTTCCCGTCCTCTTTACGAACCGTGCCTTCATCTCATCCTGCCTCACCTTCATGGCGTGGAGGTAGAACCTGTAATCATCATAGGGGACGAAGCAGGCCGCGTGAGCCCAGTACTCGAATAGCTTCCTGTCCTTGTACGCGGATTCGTCCAGGTGGTTCATGTCGTAGGCACCGAGGCGGCTCCATAATGTCAGGTAATGCGCCCTCTCGATGACGCTGATGGTGTCGATCTGGAGGCATCCAAGGCGGCTGATGGTATCCACAACAGATTTCTTGCTGTTGGATTCGGGGAACTGGTTGATCCCCTGTTTCTCAATCATGAGTCTTCGAGCCGATTCCCTTGATATCTCCATGCAACCACCGAATACCTCTAAGTGACGTGAACTCGTTTTAGGTTTTATCAGTTAAAAACGGTTTTTCGATTCCTTTATTGACCCCTGTCTGCTTTGCTTTCATATGAGCAGTGAGATAGAGCAATTTATGTTCAAACTAGTGCAGTTGAGGAGTGACTTGGAGTCTTCCTGGGAGAAGATGGGAGAGGCATCCGCCATGGCCTTTGAGCTTGATGGAGAGTTCAGGCAGGAGATAAGCACGGACCTGGACGGGCTTCAAGGTCAACTCAGGAAACTGGCTGATAACCTGGATTCAGTCCTGGAGGAGGCGAGGACACTAAGGGATGACTCTGAACTGATGGAGGAATCAATGAGAAAAGTCCCTGACGATGAGGAGAACTACAAGGTCGATGCCGAGCATATTCAGGAAGAGATGCGCGAGGACAAGGAGTCATAACATACCCCTTAATAGAACCGCCGTGGTGAAAGTAATTCATGTCGAAGGTTCCAGCTTGGGAGGTCTCCAGAGAGATTAGAGTCAAGGCCGAAGAGGAGACAAAACCCGAGTACGGATGCCCCCCAGAGGAACGATCGTTGAATGAGTTGCTCCGCTTCGGCTTGGTTGTCATCGACAAGACCGCCGGACCCACCAGTCACGAGGTCGCTGCCTGGATAAAGAAGCTTCTTGAGCTGGACAAGGTCGGCCACGGAGGGACCCTTGACCCGAAGGTCACTGGCATCCTGCCCACGATGCTTCAGAACGGCACTAAGGCGGTTCAAGCCCTGCTGGACTCTGGCAAGCAGTACGTCTGTGTTATGCGGACGCATGACGATGTATCGGAGGACAAGGTCAGGGAGACCCTGAGCCTGTTCGAGGGTGAGATCTACCAGAGGCCACCCGTGAGGAGCAGCGTATCAAGGCGGCTTAGGACCCGCAATATCTACGACATCGATTTCCAGGAGGGCGAGGGAAGGAACTGGCTATTCAAGGTGAACTGCCAGAGCGGCACGTACATCAGGAAGCTATGCTTCGACGTCGGAGAGGTGATTGGATGCGGCGCCCACATGCAGGAACTGAGAAGGACAAGGAGCGGGCCATTCACCGAGGACGACCTGTACACCCTGTATGACCTCAGCGAGGCAGTGGACATGAAGAAAGAGGGCGATGACTCCAGGCTCAAGGAGATAATCAGGCCTTTCGAGGACGGGATGAGTCTCCTCCCAAAGATATGGATAAGGGACTCGGCGGTCGAGGCGATAAGCAACGGGGCCCAGCTGGCCATCCCGGGGGTGCTCAGGTACGAGACGGGAATCAACATCGGTGATCTAGTTGGCGTGTACACCCAGAAGGAGGAGGCCGTCGCGTTGGCGAGGGCGGACATGAGCAGCGGCAAGATTCAGTCAGAGAGCCACGGCATTGTGGCCACAAGCGCGCGTGTGTTGATGCCAATTGGCGTGTACCCCAAGCGCTGGTAGAACCCTTATACCTCCACGTCATATCTTCAGAGCGATGAGTGACTCACATTACTTCTCAAGCAAGCCAACGGCGGAGGACAGGAGAGGGCTCATTAGGACGATTCTAAGGGGCAAACGGTACGAGTTCATCACCTCTCGCGGCGTCTTCAGCTCCAAGAAGGTTGACAAGGGCACTCGTATCCTCGTGGAGAACATGGTCCTTCCGGAGGAGGGCAGGTTACTGGACATGGGCTGCGGTATCGGTATCATAGGCATCGTGGCGGCGAGGGAGACCCCGGACCTGAAGGTCGTGATGACGGATATCAACCAGAGGGCTGTTGAGCTAACCCGCCTGAACGCAAAGAGAAACAGGGTGACCAATATCAGGGTACATGAGGGCTTCCTTTACGAGCCCATGGGCGATACGAAGTTTGATACAATTGTCTCAAACCCGCCCATCTCTGCTGGCATGAGAAAGGTGGTGTTCCCGCTAGTAGAAGGGGCCAAGGAGAGGCTAGTCGAGGGAGGGACCCTTCAACTTGTGATCCAGTCCAACAAGGGGGGCAAGATGCTGGCAGGAGCCATAGATGAGGCGTTTGGAGAGCACACCGTTCTGGCTAGAAAAAGCGGCTACAGGGTATTATTCGCGGCAGGCTAAGGTCAAGGAGGATATATCCGAACTGTTGGGGCTTTCCCGCTTTATCCCTCTCCTTGAGTAATGCCTATATGATGAAGTACTTGGGTAGTATCTTTTCGTTGCCTGACCAGATGCACGAGGTCAAGTTCTTGACGCCTTTGATCTCGGCTATGTCCCTGCTGATTTGCTGGTAATGCTTCACGTCGTGGATGACCGCCAAGGCGAGTAGGTCGTGCTCCCCCACCGTCTTGGTGGCCACGATGATGTTGGGCATCTCGATAAGTGTCTGGAGGATGCCCCCCGAGTCAAGGTCGTCCGACGTTGAGGTGTCTATCTGGAAGGCCGCGATGCCCTCGTAACCAATCTTGTCGATGTCAACAACAACGGTGCTTCCCCTGATCTCGCCCTTGTCCAGCATCTGGTTGTAGTGGTTTATGATGGTGTCCGTTGACCTTTCTGTGTGGCTGGCTATTCTCCTGAAGCTGAGGCGTGCGTTCTCCGTCAGGAAATCGATGATTTTCGTGTCAAGCTCGTTCATAATCATTCCTCTATCAGTGGCTCCAGCTCAAAGTTCTGGGGGCAGAGGAGGAACTGGTCGACCCAGATGTTTGTCTTGACCTCTCTCACCATGTTGTGGCTCTGGATGGTTTCCTTGAGGTTGTTCATCTCGTTCATGTTTCTGCGGGTGGCTATGGAGAATATGTCGTACTCCCCCATGGCGTGGGTGGCGAAGCAGAGACCGTTCTGTTTTTTGAGGAACTCCAGTACCTGGTCTACGCTGGAGGGTTCCACGTCTATGCTGAAGTTGGCGATGACCTCTTCCCCGAATTTACGGGGGTCAAGTAGCAGAGTGGTGTTTGTGATTATTCCCCTGTCCCTGAGCTTCCTGAACCTCTTGATGATGGTGTCCACGCTTACGTTGCACTGGGCTGCCATGTCCGAGTACTTTGTTCTGGCGTCCTTCTGCAGGTTCCTTAGGATGGAGACGTCGATCTCGTCCAGTTTCCGCCTTGCCATGGAGTGTTTATCGTAAATCTTCTGATAAAAAACCTTCTAGGGCATAAAATATCTATATCCTGATCTTGCGGCGACCCCTGTCCATGTTCTCCCAGTACAGGATTAGTACGTTGCCTATGATGTCCACTACCTCGCTGCCGGTCGCCTTGGCAATGTTCTCTGAGATCTCCTGTTTGTGGTCCTTGTAGTCGAGGAACTTGATCTTGACGAGCTCGTGCTCGTGGAG
>JABXKY010000192.1 GCA_013619005.1 Candidatus Bathyarchaeota archaeon
TCTCGTGGGTCACATGGGTGAGTTTGAACTCGACGCTCCTATCATCGGCCCCGGTCATTATATTGTTGAGGTTTGCCATTGTTTCCCTCAGAACGAGTTTTCCCGCGTTGATAATGCCAATCCTGTCACAGGTCGCCTGAACCTCACTTAGAATATGCGAGGTCATCACAACCGTGAGTCCCTGCTTGTTCTTCAGGTCAAGAATGAGTTCCCTGATCTCCCTCGTTATCACTGGGTCCAACCCCAGCGTGGGCTCGTCCAGGAATACTACCTGAGGGTTCTTCATCATCGTTGACGCTATCCCCACCCTCTGCTTCATACCACGCGAGAACGACTCGTACTTCTCATCAAGCCACTCAGACATGCCCACGATCTCCATGATATCGTGAATCCTGTCCTCGCGTTCCTCCTTCAACATGTTGTTTAACCTGCCCAAGTAGTCAAGGTTCTCAAACGCCGTCAGATCCCCGTATAAACTGCTGTACTCGGGAAGGATACTTGCGGTGCTCCTGATCTCCCTTGACTGCTCGACAATATCATAGCCTCCTACTGTGCCTGTGCCAGATGTGGGCACTGATAACCCCATCAGCATTAGAACAGAGGTGGTCTTCCCTGCCCCGTTAGGACCGAGGAAACCGAAAATCTCCCCTTTATTGACCTCCATATTGAGACCATCAACAGCTGTAAAGCCCCCGTAGATTTTGGTGAGGTCAAATGTTTCAACTACTTTTTCTGTCATTTTTCTTACCTCCTTTTAAACCTCTTAAAGAGCAAAGCCGCACCAGCCACAGCAACAGCGGCTAAACCGATGCCGATGTAGCCCCATGTGTTGGACGCCTGGGCCGTTATGCGTACATCAATCTCATCCGACTCCAGCTGGTCGCTGATGGCCTGCATTGTGACTAGGTAGTCCCCCGCCTCGGTATCCCCAGGTAACTCGACTTCAACCGTGAAGCTGACCGAGTCCCTCGGCTCCAGAGATGAGACCTGCGTGGGACTGATGGTCGCCACCCAGTTCTCTGGGAGAACGGAGTCCAGATACAGCGTTGTTACCGCGGTCTGACCCTCGTTCGTTACCTTACCTGAATACGTTACAGAATCGCCGATGGATGACGTGGTGTAGAGGGTGGACATCTCAAACTCAAGCTCGTAGCTGCCCACAACCTCGATCGCGAAGTCCAGCTCATGCTCAGTGCCATCATCGGACGCAATCATAACAGTCATATCGTAGACATTACTGACAACGCTGTTCGGCGGTTTCACGATAAGCTCAACAGACTCGGACTCTCCACCGGAGATACGGATGCTAGCGATCTCCAGATCATCAGCGATGAATGATATGTCCCAATTGCTTGGAAGATCAGGAACCGTGAAGAGGGTAAGCGCATCAGCCTCGCCCTTGTTCCAGACGACGAGGGGAAACGTGATACTAGTTCCTGCCTCCACTGACACCTCCGAGAAGCTGCTGATAACCTCTATCTCGCTTGTTGCCTCCCTAAGGTTAATGTCAAGCTCCAAGGTATCGAGAACCGCCCCGTTTACATCCGTCGCGGTTACGATGATATCATAGTCACCAACAATTACCTCATTTGGCGTCTCCAACTCAATGATAAGACCTTCCGATTGCCCAGAACTCAGCAGCAAACTTTTCACGGCCATACCAGTCGAAGTCCTGAAGGTCACTTCCCACCCAGAAGGGATCTCACCGGAAAGCGTGACCTTCTTGTCCACCTCAGCGATATTCGTCACCGTCAACGGTAGCTCGATATTCTGGCCTAGCTCCTCGGAAACGGACAGATACGTGGATTTCAACTCGATCTCATCGGTGTAGGCCTTTGGTGTTATGGTGAAATTCAGTGTCGCTGAGCTGGTCCCCGTGGCTGTTACGGATATGACCTCGACGTTTGTCGCGGTCTCAGGGACCGATATCTCGATAATATAATCATCCCTCCCTGTTTCCAACAGGATGTTCTCGATCTCACCGATATCGTCGAGGATTTTCACGTCCCAATCATCGGGAGTGGTCGTCAAGAACGTCACGTCCTCGGTTTCGGCGCCCCTGTTTGATATGGTGAACTCAAGCGTGAGCTCGTTACCTGGGGTGGTCAGCCTCTTCACTACGGGAGATGAGAGCTCTAATGTCCTCTCGAGGGTGACATCTCCCAGTTTAACGATGTCTTTGACGGGATTGTCAGTGGGGGCTTGGGTTACCTGAACTGTTTTCTCGAGGGTTACATACCCCTCGAGTTCGAAGACGAGGGTGTAGGTACCACCCAGATTCATCCTGAAATACCCGTCCTCGTTCGTGTAATCCGTGGCCTCTAGGCTGCCGGTTCCAAGGTATGCAAATACCTTTACGTCCTCTATTGGGTCTCCATCCTCATCCACCACCGTCCCGTGGATGTTGCCCGGTGATGCTCCAAAAGCCGTGTTTATCGGTAGTACAAACGATGATATTATCACCGTGAGTACGATCAATGATGTGACTCTGTTAAGTTTCACTTTTCCATTTCTCCTTTTCGGCAAAGATCGGAAAAACAGTATAAAGCAGTTTTTCGAATTTATATCCAATTTTGATCAAATTTTGTGGTAAGTGAGAAAATTATTATCA
>JABXKY010000203.1 GCA_013619005.1 Candidatus Bathyarchaeota archaeon
CCGATCTCCTTCGAGATATGGCTCAGGGGGATACGGGCGTTCTCCCGCATCAGTTTGAGTATCATGTAATCGGTCTCGTCCAAGGTGTTTACTTCCTAAGGTTTCTAGCTTATCCAAGCATATAGAGACTTATATAGTAAGGTGTTTGTTTGGTTTCACCTGTTTTTCTTATCAGTGTTGTTTATTACTCATTCGTTTCTATGGTTTGTTTGACTGGAAATGTCGGAAGAAAAAAAATGCACCTGCAACTGTGAGCCTGATTGCTGCGATACTGAAAGCAAGAAGGAAACGGTAACGAGCTGCTGTTAAGCAGACAACGCTTACCCACAAGCCCTTTCAGGGCTATTTCTTTTATTTATTGAAAATAACATCGAGATATTACTGAACCCGATGTAAACAATCCAATTCGATGTGAAGAGAAAGTGAAAAAAAGCATCCGTTTGCGCATGGTTTTGATTAAACACCTAACGGGTACAGCTTCATGTAAAGGAGCATCCCCAGGATCAGCTCGCCTATCCACACCAGGGTTAGGGTGAGCATCCAGTTCTTCCGCTGGAAACAGGTGGGGCCAGGCTTCTGGAACCTCCAGTCAGCCACGAGGTAGACCGCGGTAGCCTCGACGATGAGCCCTATGAGCGCGTGAGCCCTGAACAACATGTTGAGTCCGGCGATGGATGAATCACCCAGCCTCAAAGCCACGGGAATCATGACCACAAGTATCGACCCGGTGTTCAGCAGCGTCGCGATGAACATCACAGCCCCATGGGACATGAATCTGCGTCTATTGGCGAACACGAAGCCTACGAGGATCACCCCCATCACAGCCAGTTGCAGGATCATGCTGATATCGCTGGATACCGGAGCACTTGTGCTTAGGAGGTCCGACATGGAACAGGGTTACGGGCGCTTGGATAAAAGTTCATGCCCAAACCCCATTATACGAGTTCAGCGTAAACAGGGTAATGTTCAGGGACATCCAGCTCGTGATCTACGACCTCGACGGCGTTCTCATTGACAGCAACAAAGCCATAGTTGAGAGTTTCAGGTTGCTCCACGAGGAGATAGGTGAACCATTCAACCCAGAGGATGTTCTCTCGCGGATAGGAGTCGGATTACTGGAGATATTCAGGGAGATATTGCCAGAGAGACACCATGACAACCTAGCGGCGTTGAGGCTATCATACATCAGGAACTTCCAGGAACTGGGAACGGGGTACATCAGGCTGCTCCCAGATGTCGCGGAGACCCTCGCCGAGATGAACACCCGTGGATTCAGTCAATCAGTTGCCACGAACAAGACAGATTACGAGGCCGAGAGAATCCTCAAGGCTTTGAAAATGGACCCGTATATTGATCTTTACGCTGGCTACGGGACGGTTCCAAAGATCAAGCCGGAGCCGGATATGATTCTTTACACCCTGGTAAAGTTGGGTGTAAAGCCTGAAAACGCGGTGTTTGTGGACGACACCAAGATTGGCTTAACGGCGGGGATCAGGGCTGGGGTGAACACCATCGGGATAACCACTGGGAACAACACCCTTGAGCAGATCCAGGAAGTCAACCCCACGACGATAATACACGAGTTCGGCAGGCTAACAGAGATTATTAGATAAAATGGTGCGACCGCCGGGGATCGAACCCGGGCCCCCTGCGTGGCAGGCAGGAATCATACCACTAGACAACGGACGCTTGCATCCCTCATACGCATAATGCTGGATATATTTGTTACCCTCAGAGGTTTGAGAGCCAGCCGGGAAGGGAGTCTACTAGTCTCCTGATTATCTTCTCGGCTGCCTCCACCCAGACCACCCTCTCACCATAGGCATCGCCGCCGTCCGAGCCGACCAGGTCGGATACGCCCCTCAGGATGACGAGTCTCACGTTGTTGTGCCTGCAGACATAGGCTATGCTCCCTGATTCCCAGTCACCCACATTGGCCCCGTACTTCTCCTTGAGCCCGGGAATATCCTCGGGCCTAATATCACGGTCACCGCTGACGATTGTTCCCCTGTGGACGGTGATCGGGTAGGGTTCCTTGAGCCAGGAAAGGTCTATGTCGGATGAGAAGAACTTGATGGCCTTATCGGTGCTTCCTATCTGGTTGATCACATCGTAAACGACTGCCCTATCAACCAGGACTATGTCATCCCGTTCGATTTCACCCCTGAACCCACCGCAGGTCCCCAGGTTGAAGATGACCTCCGGATTCCAGCGGTCGATTACATATTGGGCCGAGGCGGCGCTGGGTATCTTCCCGTAGAAGCCGTGGTAGAATATGACGGGCTCACCGTTGATCTCCCTCTGTATCCAATCGCCGTAAGGGGATTTCTGGAACTCCGCGTCGGGGAAGATCTTGGGGATGGCCTGCCACTCCCCGTCCGCCGAGATTATGACTGCAATTCTAGGGTTCAAGGCTCGATAGAAGGGGATTCATCGAATAAAAGGGTCACGGGGAGACCTGTTTGTGCACTTTCCTTCCTCATTGCTGTTCCCTGGCGTACCTGATTATCATGGGCAGGTCGTTTACGGTGGGGGCAACTATGTCGCTTCCCTTGTCCAGGAACGCGTTCATGGCTTCTTCTGGCTGGTGGACACACTCGTAGACGCCCG
>JABXKY010000318.1 GCA_013619005.1 Candidatus Bathyarchaeota archaeon
CCCGCTCCCAGTGATCCTCCGATGACGCCCGTTATGGTTGCCTCAGATAGGAATAACACTAGCACGTCTAAGTTCTTTGCCCCTATGGCCTTCATTGTTCCTATCTCACGGGTACGCTCCATAACCGAAACCGTCATCGTGTTGATAATACCAACACCGGCAACCAGCAACGATATGCTAGCTATGCCACCTAATACAGACTCAATCGTCGCAGTGACCTCCTTCATGGCGTTTATCGCCGTCTCAGGAGATACAACGTAAACATCGTCGAGTCTGTTCTCGATTTTTGCAGCGACCAGATCTGAATCGTCAAGGTTTTCCACCTTGGCTTGGATAAGGGTGAACTCGCCCCCGGTATCGAATAATTGTTCACATGTCTTGATGGGTATGGCTATCATGTCATCAACGTTTATCCCCATGATGCCCCCGGTCTCCTTGGCGAATCCCACTACTCTGAAGGTCATCTCCTTCTCACCATCGAGTGTCTTCAAGGTGATTCTCTCACCTAACTTGATTATGGGTTCATCCTCATTAGGGGGTTGAACAATATTAGAGCCAAGGACCGCTGCGCCCTTGTCGTTCCTGTTGAGCATCCTGCCCTTGTCGATCTCTAACCCCGGATTGACCTCAAGGAAATAGTTCCCAACGCCCATGACATTAGCTCGATATTCCTCTCCCCTATGTGAGAAAGTTGCATACTGATTAGATAACTCGACGACTTTCTCGATGCCAGGGGTTTCAGCTACAATATCCCTGTCTCGCCAAGTTAACCCCTCAGCGGGGTTGAGTGCAGCCTGAGGGTTCATACGGAGGTCCTGTGTCTCATCGGCCGGTAATATCATGAGGGTGTCCGCCCCCATGACTCCAAGCTGATCAGTTATAGAGGCGTTCATTCCCTGAGTCAGGGAGACTAGCCCGGTTACAGCTGCGCAGCCTATGAGTATCCCCATGAGGTTGAGTGCGAACCGGAACTTGCGTTCCCTGACGCCCTCACCGGACATAAATATGACATCTAAGATGTCCACATATTACACCTAGGGACCTAATCCGAATATCCGTCTTATCCAGTTCCAGATGGGGTTCCCTGAGGCCTGGTGACCACCGTTCGGTGACTCCTCCCCGATTGTTACGGTCATGTCCACTGAGTCCTCGTGCTCCTCGTTGAGGTGATCACGGTACTGGATGTTTATCCTCATCTCGTGATTTCCCTCCTCCGCGTCCTCTGAAACTTTGTAGTTTAGGTCGAAGGGTATGGGGCTGTCCGGGTCTACTGCACCGATGTATTCCTCACTTCCCTGGGTCCGCTTGAACACACCGTCTTCTACCAATTCGATACTGACGAACTGAACGCTCTCAGTTCCAACCAGCAGCAGATCTGCTTCAAATTCTCCCTCATTTCCCGGGGAGACCATGGGGGTCTGTTCATCGAGTAGCTCGAACTCTATCAAGCCCTGTATGAGGATTGTTAGGCTCTCGGAGAGAGTTTTGGGCGTACCCTTGGAGTCGGTGTATGAAATTGTGATTGTAACTGGGTACTGGCCTGCAGATATGTCTCCGCCTGCGAGGAGATTGTAGGTGACTGTTGTGCTCTGACCTGGCTCAAGGTCTTGGAGACTGGCGATGGTTGGGCTCAGGGGGGATATGAAGCCTGTTATCCCGAAGTTGATGTTTGTCAGTATGTTGTATGCCTCGGCTCCGTCGCATGCAACCTCGAACTCCAAGTCAAATATGTCACCGGGATGAACTGAATCCGGTGACATGCTCATCTGTTCTAAGGTCACAACAGTATTCCTTGTCGCCTCACGGGAGTCAACATTGATAGGCAGCATGAAGGCCTGGTGATAGACCTTGCCATCTGAGTCGGTGTAGGTTACAGTCGCGGTTACTGTATATACACTCAAAGGTGTGCCATCTAGAACTGAGAGAGTTGGCTCAACTGACGCTGATTCGCCTGTCGCCAACGTGTCTACCACTTTGCTGATTCCATCTACAATTGAAATGTAGGGTGAAGAGGAGCTCAGTGCGAACTCCAGATCATGAAGAGTACGGTCCCAGTTGTTCCTAAAGTTAAACTGAACCTGCTTCTCGGAACCAGAGCTAATCTTCCCACTGTCCAGTCCAGAGGTGTACTGTATCTTAGGAACATAGGCTTCGTTGACCACTAGGCCAATGGGGACAATGATCTGGGTGTCCAGCTCAGTGCCAAATCGTCTGTACTTCAGGGTCAATATGACTGAATATGACCCCAAGGGGAGGGTCTGGTCAACATATATTGTTGGTTGATAGTCCTTGAGCTTGTTATGGGTTATCTCGTTGAAGACCTTGTGGCCATCAGTGAGAATTGATAGTCCCGGTATCTCGGAGACGAGGAAGGCCTCTACGTTATAAACCGAGCTGTCTCCGGTGTTCCTCAGGTTAATTGTGAACTGGTTCTCCTGACCAGCTGTGAGGTAGATATTCTGTGTTGATACTTCAAGTATCGGTGCATCAGCCTCCACCACCAAAGTCAACTGACTTAGTAGCAGAACCATGATGAAACTGAAAATAATTTTCTTTTTACTAATTAAATCTAACCACATCCTTGAAACTTTTCTCTCCAACTATTAACC
>JABXKY010000265.1 GCA_013619005.1 Candidatus Bathyarchaeota archaeon
CATATATTGATAATAACTAGGTCGCAATAAAGGAAATGCCACGCCCGCATGCTCTGTCAGTAATAGACGCGCGCGCACTGAGCCTTCGCAATAAATCGGGAAATTCAATATACACTTTACAGGTATATGGATGAGAACAATACAATGAAAGTAAACCGTTAATGAAATTACTTCATTTTTCGGACACGCGCGCGACCCCATATCGGGCGAGGGTCACGATTTTGACATTGAACTCGACAAGAGGGCATGCACAATTACATACATGATGGTGGGCTCCATTGAACCAGACCCCAATGCGTGAATGGCTATCCTTTGGCTAGAATCAGCTTGAAATCTATCTCCTCGACCTCCGTGATCTCACCGAGGCTCATACCCAATTGTCGGTGACATGAAAAAAATTTAAAAAATATAGGATGGGGGTTGATAGCCCTCACTTCAACTGGGCGACGTGGACGCTGCATGAGATGCAAGGATCGTAAGCCCTCACCATGATCTCGATGGCCTGCTTCACCTCGTCCACAGGCTTGTCAGCTAGGTTGCTAGCAATGACCCTTGTGTCCTTCTCGATGTTGAAGGCGTTCTGGGCCGTCGGGGTGATGATGTTAGATTTTGTTATCCGCCCCTCGTCGTCGAAAGTGTAATCGTGGTACAGGAGACCCCTGGGAGCCTCCACCGCGTTGATTCCTCTCGACTCATAGACCTCAAAGTCGACCAAGCCCTCGTTCTCTAGACCCGACTCCAGTAAGGAGTCAATGACCTTAACACTGTACTCCACATCGTGCACGAGCTCAATGGCCTGGGCTATATTGTTGCTAATAGTGTTCCTGATGTCCAACAACTCCTTGTGCTCCTTGTATAGTTCCGCAGCCGTGCCCCTGAGTTTCCCATGGTTGAAGTATAGCCTTGGGAGAGCCCCTACCATGAATGACTTGCCCTTGTAGGATGAGAACTTTGCGTAGGAGTGGCGAACAACCGACTCGTTGGTCAGCTTCTCGTACTCAGTCTCTGGGATACGCTCATTGTCAGAGGTAAAGATATGATCCCCCAGGTAACCGAACTCGTCACCCGAGTCTAGTGCCAGCAGTACGTTGTCAGACATGTTATACTCTGGGAGAGCGAAACCGCTCAGAATACTGACGGCAAGAACCGTGGTGGGTTGCACCCTTACAAGTTGCTCCCTGATCTCCAGTAGCGCCTCACTTGATGGAACCTTGGAGAATCCGCCCACACGTTCGTTCATGCCATGGACATCCCTGCCGCTCAGCGCGGTGTGGATCATGTTCCCCGTCTTCTTGAGTTCAAGGGCTGCCTTGACCGCGTCAAGGTGCTTAGTGCTCATGTGAATGGCGTCTGGGAACCCGAGGAAATCGGGCAAAGCTAGCATGAACACGTGTAACGCGTGACTCTCTATAGCTTCTCCGTGGATCAGAAGGTCCCTTAGTTTATAGGTCTGGGGCGAGGATTTCACTTGGAAGGCGTTCTCTATGGCTCCTATGCTTGCCAAGCTGTGGCTAGCCGTGCAGATGGCGCAGATCCGTCTAGTTACGTCCGGAATTTTATCGTACTGCATGGTCTTGATGAGATGCTCGAAGAACCTGGGGCCCTCGAAGACGTTGAACTTTACGTCCTTCACCTTATTGCCCTCCAGTATAACCTCGATGCCACCGTGGCCCTCAACCCGGGTCAACTCGTCTATCTTAATTATCTTACTCATCGTCGTCACCTCCAAGGAATCCGGCAGCGAGCTCACCGCCAAAGACCCTCAACCGATTCATGATATCCGCCTCAGTATACCCCAAGTCAAGTAACATCTTGTATTCAGCTGCGAAAGTCTCCGAGCCCTCAACGGGACCCCTGCATCCGATACAGTCGAGACCCAGTCCTGGGCACCTCGCATCACAACCGGCTCTAATGATTGGCCCAAGGCAGGGCTTTCCTTCCTCTGTGATCACGCATGGGAACTCATTGATCTTGCACTCCACGCAGACTGGGTATGTGAACATCTGCGGAATGTCCCCGTGAAGCAGAGATGTGACCGACCTGAGAATCTCCGTCTTCTCAACGGGGCATCCAGGTATCTGGAGGTCCACCTTGACGTACTCGCCGATGGGCTTCGATGGAAGCGCATCGAAGAAACCTGATTCCACCCCGTAGACGTCCGCGAGCTTCTCCTCCAGGGTTGTCTGATCGTTCCTCATGGCCTGAACGCATCCCTCGATGGCGCAGTTCCCGAATGCGATGATGAAATTGGAACGTTCTCTGATCTCCTTCAGCTTCTTGAGGTCGTGTTCCGTTGACACAGACCCCTCGACGAAGGCGATGTCAACTTTCCCCGGCTCCTTGTAGCTGCTTCCTTCTTGGAAGTCAACAATCACGAACCTACTAACTAGATCAAGTAACTCGTCCTCCATGTTGAGTATCTGCAATTGGTCCCCCGCGCAGCCAGTGAGGCTGAATATTCCTAATCTTGGTTTAGTCATCTTAGATCATCCCCTTCGTGTTCATGGCGTCCCACTGCGTGAAAACCGGGCCGTCCTTGCATACGTACTTGATTGATTTTCCAGTGCCGACGATGCAGTGGCCGCATTGACCGACCCCGCATCTCATCCGACGCTCAAGGGTCATGTATATCTGCTCTGGTATAAAGCCCAGCTTCTCAAGCTCCATCACGGTAAACTTGTACATGATAGGGGGGCCACCGAGAATCGCAACTGTGTTGCTGTTCTGTGAGTCGAGCATGCTGAACAGTTTAGTGACTAGTCCCTGTGTGCATCTGTCATCCCTCTCTGACTCAAGCCCAATGCAGACTTGGTCTTCCTTGTCCTCGTAGCTGAGGTAAACCTTGACTCCCATACGGTCACCTTTCCGGAAATAGTTCAATATCTCGTCCCTGTAGAGCATTAGGTCGTAGCTCCTGATGCCATATAGTAGGCTGATCTCCCCAAACCTCTCCCTGTTGTTGAGTGCATACTGCAGCACCCCTCTGATGGGGGCCACTCCTAGTCCACCTGCGACAAGCAGGAGATTCTTCCCCGAGAAATCCTCCATTGGGAAGCCATTCCCATAGGGTCCTCTGACCCAAATGGTGTCACCTACGTCAAGGTTGTGAACTGCATTGGTCACTCGGCCTGCGTTCCTGATACAGAGTTCAATACCTGGGTCCTTAGTTTGTGCAGTGCATATCGATATGGGTGCCTCCCCGACCCCCATTACACCAAGTTTGATGAATTGCCCCGGTATGTACTTGAATTTCTTCTGGTCAGCAGAGTCATGGAACTGTATTGTAATGAGTTTCTCAATGTCTGTCATCTCCTTGATTTCCTCGATCCTAGCTTTTACTGGCGTCAATGGGTTTGTTTCGATCATTGCAGCTCACCTCTAACTTTTTTCATTACTTCAAGGAAGTCGATATCAGCGGGGCAGTAAACGGAGCATCGCCCACACCCGACACAATTAGGCATGTTCTCTCTCATACTGCCTTTACAGTTGAAACGATTCCGTATCCTCTCATAGGCGCTGGGCCTGAAGTTGTGGCCACCAGCAACCAGCCCGTGGTCTTGTAGCATACAGCTGTACCAACGTCTAACCCTCTCACCGGTGGTGAGGTTTAGGTCAATATAGTCCTGAACATCATAGCACCTGCACCGGGGGCATACCATATTGCATGAACCACATCCAAGGCATCGGTCGCCGTACTCCTTCCAGACTGGGTCAGTATAGGATATGTCAAGCATGTCCTGAAGACCAGTCATCTCAAGGGACTGATTAAAAGAGTTCATTCTCTCATTCTCTGCGACCTTGAATTGCTTGATGTCCTCGTCCCCCGCGTCCAAAAACAGTTCAGGATTTTCATTGATTATCTGATATCCTTTGGAAGATCCCACCCTGACGATGTACCGGTCCCCGATATCATGGAGGAAAAGCTCGAAACCGTCGGATGCAAAGCTAGTCCCTGTAGATTTACAGAAGCAGAAATCATCCGGAATACAGCTAAGCCCCACAATCACCGTTCGTTCCCTCCTTTCGGAGTAAAGGGTGTCCGTGAACTCTTCAAGGAACACACGTGCAAGCAGGTTCAGTGCATGTATATCGCATGAATGAACGCCGAACAATACGAGTCTTTCGGATGATTCCTCCGGCTCAATGTATGCTTCCTTTTCTTTATCGAATGTGAAGATGGTTTCCTCTGGGGCGATGAATAGCTTCTTCGGTGGGATCATGGTGCGGGTGTATTCCAGCTCAACCGTGTCCAAGGAATCCACTTTCTGGAAAGAATGGGTTTTCTCGCCCTGTTTGACAGGAGCAAAAACTGTGCCAGTGTCTTTAAGCGCGTCGAAGAAACTGGGCAGTTTTTCTTTTCCTAGTACCTTTAGTAATAACTCAGCCAAAGCGCAACACTTAGACTGTCATTATTCTAAACACCCTAATTATAATTTGCGACTTGGTGACTAGTAAAATTAGTAAAAGAGAGCGCGAGGTGAGTCCGCATTATCTTTTCCAACATCAAGCTTGTGAACCCCGCCCTTTGGATGTTTACTCTGGGTTTTTGCTGGGCTCTATTCCTGCTTCTCTAGTATTATATTTGTTTCCAAGGTCATATGTGCTCAAACACAGAGCACCAATTTCGTTTTAACGTAGGTTGTTCTCGGGTTAATGAACGACTACAACGTTACCAGCTGTGTCCTCTAGGGTCCAGGTCAGGCCGATGAGCCCGATTATCGAGGCGACGCCAAAGTAAAAGCTGTACACGTAACCCTGAGACCCACCGAAGCCGGCGACTATTGAGGTCATGACCATGGGACCCACCAGCCCGCCCAGGTCCATGAATGTTCTGAAGGTGCCGATGCCGATCCCCCTGACCTCGTCAGGCACCGCGTCCGCTATGTACGCCGGGACTACGCCGTAGACGATTCCCCAGAATATTCCCTTAAGGAACATCATTACCATTAGGGGGATGAACGATTGGGAGACCGTTAAACCGAATATCGATAGCGCACCAACCGCGAAGCCGGCGAGAAGAATCTTTTTCCTGCCCATCTTATCGCTGAGATAACCACCGATGAGGTTGCCCGAGATGCTGCCGACGGTGCTGGCCGAAACCAGGAACGCGTACTTTGTCAGCGGTAGTCCCAGGTCCTCAGTTGCGTATATGGGGAGTATGGTGCCTAGAAGGCCGCTGTTTATCATCATGCTAACCAGGTTGATTATGCAGGCCACGAGGACCGTCCTGTTTAGAACCTTCCTCATCTCCTCCTTTGTTGGGATGAAGCTCACCTTCTTCTGGCTTATCTGGACTGCGCTGCCGTTTCCCTTAATCATGGTTACCGATACCAGTGCGATGACTGCCACTATGGACGTGAGGAGGAAGTTGAAACGTGGACCGTACTCCGCCGCCGCGTAGCCGCCGATAGTCTGTCCCATGAAGCTGCCCACCATCTCCACCGCTTGGAAGATTCCCATAGCCCTCCCTCTCTTCTCCGCGGGGAACAGACGGCTCACGTAGCTCATGCCGATGCAGAAGAAGCTGGCGTCGCCCATCCCCCAGATCATTCTGGCTACGATGAGCATCCAGATGTTAGTGGTCTTATAGCAGATGAAGGCCCCGATGACTGCGAGCACCCTTCCTCCTATGAGAGGGAGCCTTGGTCCCATCCTGTCGCTTAGGACGCCGATGGGGAACTCGGCCATCATCCTCAGGAAGAAGTAACCTGATACGGCGAATCCGACTTGCTGGAGCGATGCGGTGAACTCGGTCCTGACGAAGGGCGCAAAGATGGGCCAGATAAAGCCCCCAGCGAACATCGTCAGTGTCCCGCCTAAGACCATGAGGTAGTATTCACGCATGCTGTTCTCCATGTTATCCACCCAATCCTGCATACGGATGGAGGCTTGCATTTAAACCAAATGAAAAAAGGAGTTGCTCCCCGTGGTTATTTTCTCTTATTCCTGAGTAGGGCCACCACTACCACGATCCAGTAAAAGTAGTTGGGCAGCGTCAGGAACGTGCTCACCCAGAACCCCTGCTGGATGTAGAAGACTATGACGAAGGTGATGCCGATGGCCAGCATAAGGCTCCCCATCAAGTTATACCCCGAAAGAACGTCTCTATCCTGGTAAGCGGTGTATATCATCAGGAACCCGGAGATGAAGAGGAAGAAGTTTCCCACATCGAGCATGGTGAACATAGCGTTCATGTCTGGGAACAGTGGCTTATAGTCTTGTTGCACGTACCATGCATTAGCAGAAAAAAATTACAGGAAACGTGATATGGTCTCAAGTTGTTAGTAATGGTTATAAACCAAGACATATCGCTAACGATATGGGTATTGGTGAGGACAAACCCCGCGGGCTCCTCAGCGATTTCGGCTTCATACGCGGAAACTTCCTGATAATTATTGTTGGCTGGCTCATAGTGGACTTTTCACGGGAGATGGCTTACACTTTTTACCCGTTATACGTGACGGAGCTAGGCGGGACCGCCACTATCCTCGGGTTTATCGGTGCCGCCGCTGTCATCACTGAGGCGATAGTCAAGATACCGGGCGGGTACCTGGCTGACAAGTTCAGGCGTAAGAGACTCATCATAGTCATGACCCTCCTCGCATCTGCCTCATACCTCTTCTATGCCTTCGCTCCATCCTGGCACTTTATTCTCCTAGGGGCTATATTCACCAGTTTCTGTTGGATATACACTCCTGGGTTCGAGAGCATAATCATGGAGTCCCTCCCTAAGGACAAGCGTGGCACGGGGTACAGCCTAATCAACCTCATCACAAAGGTATCGACGACTCCATCTCCATTGATTGCAGGATTTCTATTCACAAGATACGGGATCATCGGGACATCCCGCATTGCTTTCCTTCTGGTCTCTCTCGCCTTCCTAGCCGCTTCCCTGATGCGTTGGAGGCTCAAGGAGGACAGCGACAAACCCGAGGTCACGACCAAGGATGTTCTGGGAAGCCTCGGGAACGCAAAGGGTTTCGCGGAGGGAATAGGTGTGTGGAGGGAAGTTCCCAGAGTCTTATCAACTCTATTATCCGTTCAGTTGCTCTTCATTGTCCCCAACATCATGTTCAACACAATCATGGCTCTGTACATCGTAAACGATCTGGGCATTACAGAGGTGCAGCTCTCCTATCTGGGTGCAATCATTGGGGGCGTTATGATATTGCTGGCTATTCCAGCTGGGAAGGTCGTCGACAGGTTCGGTAGGGTCAGACCGCTTCTATTCGGGTATGCGCTTACCGCTGTCGCCGTCCCAGTGCTATTGAACGCCACTTTCACGAGGCTCATCATGATTACCCCGATTATCGGTTTGATCAATATTATCTTCAACACGTCGATTCAGGCTCTGTGGGCAGATCTGACCCCGGAGGACAAACGTGGAAGGGTGATGGGTAGCAAGGGTTTTTTCAGTCTCCTCGCTGTTGCGGGCGGGAGTATCCTGGGTGGACTAATCTATGACTATGTGAGCCACACGCTGCCAGTGTACATCTTCATGGCGGTGAACATCCCTTGCTTCATAC
Source organism: Candidatus Bathyarchaeota archaeon (assembly GCA_013619005.1). Lineage (GTDB taxonomy): Archaea > Thermoproteota > Bathyarchaeia > TCS64 > TCS64 > RBG-16-57-9. The sequence continues at coordinate 7,527 of JABXKY010000265.1, forward strand.
TGACCTGGCTCTACATCAAGGAACCTGAGAGGGACTTAGAAGAGGTAGTGGAGTAGCATGTCTATCCTGCCCCTCTTGATGAGGTGCATCCCTGAGTGCCTCATGACTTCCCTGATCTTCTGCCTCTGATCTGGCTTGTGGCAGTGGACCTCGCAGTTCTTACAAGCGGGTTTCGGGTCCAGGGGGCATAATTCCCTTCGCTTCCTAGAGTAATCCATGGTCTCGTGGCACTCGGGGCAGAGATTTAGCCCGTCTTTTTCGCTTTTTTCGGCTTCATTGTGTTTTGTATCGCAGTATACTTGGATGAACTGCTCCAAGACCTTGATGTCCTTCTCAACGTCACCAGCCATGACCTACCTGCTGAATCTCGATATTTCAACCTATTCAAGAAATTCGTGTCCTAGAATACGCATAGATTTAATAGCTGGGCTTGTTCCCTTGACACAGATATCTGGAGTATCGTTTCGGCGTGTATTCTATTTATCAAGTCACGTAATAGGAGTGAAAGTTATGGGTTATAGAGAGA
>JABXKY010000153.1 GCA_013619005.1 Candidatus Bathyarchaeota archaeon
TCAAGTTTGGGGACACCAGGAGCAACAAAGTTGACGGACTACTCGAGTCCATCAACACCTGCAAGGTCACGGGGGTTCCAACAAACATCGCCCACCTGACACCTGGATGGAGGCTTGTCCCGGAGGGAAACGAGTACCTGGAGGAGCACAATATACGTGCGACCCTGAAGTACTTTGACGAGGCCATCCAGGAGGGACACAAACTCACCTTCGACAGCATGCCTTGGTTCCTGAGAGGAGGCTTCGATATCATGCCGTACCTGTGCAGCACACTGAACCCGTGGCTCAAGGAGTGCGGCAGCCGTGAGAAGTTCGCGGAGTGGCTCAAGGTATCTGATTTCCGCGAGGAGATCATCGACGCCCTCAAGAACGGCAAATGGTACATCAGGCTCGCATACAACCCAAACACAAACCCCCAGTGGGCCGAGAACATCTGGATCAGCAGGCACAAGGACGAGAGCCTTGTGGGCAAGAACCTCGCCATGATCGCTGTCGAGAGGGAGGCCGACAAGATCCACACATGGTTCGACCTCATCTGCGAGGACCCGGACTCCATGGGGTACGCCGCGGGAACCGCGGACACGGGTAACTTCCCGTGGAAGCCATACAGGGCGCTGATGTTCCAGCACAAGGCGGGAAGCCTGAGCCTAGACCAGTCCGTCTTCGACGCCAAGTACGAGATGGAGAGACCGCCATACAGGAAGCCCGGCAGGAACGCGTTCGGAGCGTTCCCGGGTTTCATCAACAAGATGGTCAAGGAGATCAAGGTCTTCACCATCGAGGAGGCCATCTACAAGATCAGCACAGCGGCGGCGGAGCACCACAACCTGAAGGGACTGGGCACCATTACGCCGGGCAGCTACGCTGATATCACGGTCTTCGACTTTGACAAGCTCGAGGTCGTGGGCACACCCGTTGAGCCACGCCAGCACCCCAAGGGGATCGAGTACGTTTTCGTCAACGGCGAGGCCGTGGTCGAGAAAGGCAAGCACACGGGTGCCACCCCGGGCAGAATCGTGAAGAGGGTTTAACCCTCACCTATTCTTTTTGATGTATTCAATCGTCTCTTCTAGGAAATTCTCTGTCTCGGATTTCGGGATTATCGCCCCGATGACGTCCTTCTTGCCGCCAGCGTTGAATCCATAAGCCTTTGCTTTCGTGATCAGGTCATGGTAATCAACAATACTACTCCTACTATAGAGCTGGTCCTGATCCTCGAAGAACCCGGTGTTCACCACCACGGTGTCCCTGCCGGTCCCCCATGCCAGCCGCCGCGTAACCTGTGATATGATGGCGTAGGGGGTGTCAAGCCTCTTCAACTGGACGCCGTCAACCTCCTCGGGGGGCTCAGAGAGCACCCTATCCATCTTCTTCTCAAGGTTCTCCAGGTTTGCCTTCCACTTCCCGTTGCCGAGGATGTCCTCCCTTGTCTTGTATTCTCTAAGAAGGTGCGGTGCCTCGGTGACCGAGTCCCTGTCCCCAACCTTGTAGCTGGAGTCGATGAGGTAGACAAGTTCAAGCAGATCCTCAAACGTGACACCATTCTGAGTCATATATTCCTGTATTCGCCTCCAGAACGGCGGGTTGTCCTTGATCTTCTGCTCCCTGTCCCCTATGAAGCCAAGGAGGACGTGGAGCCGCAGGGGGAGGCCGAGGTGCTCCTTCATCACCCATGTGTTGGAGGGGTAATCGTCGCCCGAAGCACCGTGGGCAACGGGGTTTATGTGAGTTATCCCATCGATGGGGTCTTGGTGGTGGTGATCGAACATGATGACGTTGGCTGACTCCGCTATCGCCTTCACGTTACCCGCCGGCAACGCCATGTCGCATATGATAACGTTATCGAAGCCCCTGGCGTACTCGATATGCTCGTCTGTAAGGTAGAACGTGCCCAGCGGAGGCGTCCATGTCTCGGCCTTCCTCTCCCCAAGCTGCTCAAGGATCAGCGCCCCAGAGCATACCCCATCGGTGTCCCAGTGATGAATAATGAGGATAGAGCCATCGAGCTCGAACATGGCTTCAAGGATGATCGTGGCTTAATAAAACGTTAGCCGTAACATGAAAAACGTCAAATCCGCATGCAACACACATTAAATGAGATTTTATGAACGAGAAGCAGTCACTTGAAAGGAGACGCAGGGCCATAATGGAGGAGGTCCAGGCCAGGGGCTACGAGGCCGTGGTCTTCTTCAACGAGGTAATCAGGCAGAACCCCAGCAACACCATCTACGTGATGCCCGGGGCCCTGGGGGACGAGCACCAGACATTGGTCATGGACTCGAACGGCGATACCACCCTCGTCATGCCCCACTGGGGGGCGCCCCGCGTCCGCGCCTCAGGTGAATACAGCGAGGTAATATCCATCAAACAGGAGAAGGGTCACCACATCAAGGGGACCCTTGAGGCGCTGAAGAAGTACCCCAAGGACAAGGTATGCTTCGACATGTCCACGGTATCCGCCCAGATGTGGTTCAGGATAGCCGGTGAGCTGGGCATCGACCCTGCGCCGGTTTCCGATATCAGCGACCACGTTTTCAAGCTACGGGCCATCAAGGACGAGTACGAGATCGACCAGATATGCAAGGCCATCGAGATCACCGAGACGGCTATCCACGTGCTCATCGAGGACACGATGCCAGGGAAGAGCGTCTTGGACCTGAAACGGGAGCTGGACTCCAACATGATAGAGCTGGGAGCCTACGAGTTCAGCTTCGACAGCAGCATCGGTTTCATCAAGGGCAACACGACGGAGCACCTGAAACATGGAGACGCCCTGAGCCTGGACGTGGGGGTCAGGCTGGACAACGGGTACTGCAGCGACATGGGCAGGAACTGGCACGTGACATGGGAGAAGGCCACGGAGGACTACATGGAGCGGGCGATGACGGCCCAGGTGGAGGCCATCAACAGGATCAAGCCCGGGATGACCGGGAACGATGTCCTCGATATAGCCAACGAACTCAACAGGGAGCTGGGTTTCAAGGAGACCGTTCGCACAGGTCACCAGATAGGGCTTGACGTGCACGACTACACGATGCCCTACGCGCCCAGCTTCGGGCCCATAGAGACAGACAACCAGCCACTGAAGCCTGGGATGACGCTGACCTACGAGCCAAACAGGCGTGACCCTGAGACCAACTACCGGGGCCACATAGAGGACGTGATACTTTTCACTGAGAACGGTGTCATCTGTCTCAACGAGATGCCCTACAGGATCACCTGGTAGCCATATCCCTCAGGGTTTTTCTGAGCTCCCTGTACCTTTCTATTGATTCATCAAAATCTTCGTCGTCCATCTGCACAAGGTTGGCGTACCAGAGAACCCTGTTGAGGAGAAGAGGGTTCATGGGCCCGAACTTCATGAAGAACCCGGAGGCGCTGCACTCCCTGCAGAACTCGTAGGTGTTCAACGGGTTGTCGAGGGTGCTCCTGTACCTATCGAACAGCTCCTCTATCACGGTGGCGTTCCTCATGGAGATTTCAATGTTTACTCCCAGCTCTCTGAGGCCGTTGAGAACTGCCAGAGCCTGCTGGGTGGGGCTCTCGATGATATGGTCCTCGCTGAAGACTAGGGTATCGGAGGGCACCGAGTAGAAGCTTTCAATTAGATGCCCACTCCTGCGCTCGTATTCCAACCCCACTATCCCCGCGTCCTGCAGCTTGTTCATGTGGTGGTAGATGTTCTGGGGCGTCATCCCCAGCTGATCCGCGATGTCCTTGACAGTGTGAGGCTCATCACGGAGTATGAAGACGATTCTTCGCCTTGTCTGGTCCTCAAGGAGTTTGAACCCCTCCCTTGAGATTCGGTGTACGAGACCTTCCTGGTTGCCCTCCATTTGTGACACCGTATTGTCCTCAGAAAGAAGGGCATTTAAAATGCCCGTTTTAATAGCCAAACGGAGTCGTATTAAACTCAGGTTATCAAAGCCATCTCAGGGAACCTTGAGTGGTGTTTCAAGGTAGGTGTTTGATATGAGTGTGGATGAAAAAGGGTCCTATGTCCTCGTCGACATAGGCAGTCAGGTTACTAGGGGGCTTCTCGTTGAAAAGGAAAACGGCGAGTACAAGATCGTGGGAGAAGGATCAGCGATGACCACGGTGGAGCAGCCTCAGCTGGACGCCTCAATCGGCGTCAAAAACGCGTTAGACATGGTCAAGGAAAAGACTGGGAAAGTAATCCTGGATGATGGGCGTCCTGTGCCCGGACGGACCTTCATGTTCAGCAGTGACGCTAGTGGCGGCCTACACATGGTGGTTACTGGCGTAATAGGAATGATCTCTGCAGAGAGCGCCCAGAGGGCGGCTTTAGGGGCAGGCGCATTGCTGATAGACCAGTTCAGCAAGGACGACGGTCGACCGGTTCACACCAAGGTGGCTTCAATGCGTTCAATGAAGCCTGATATCCTGCTCATGGCTGGAGGAACTGATGGTGGAGCCGTCGCCCAGGTGATAGAGATGGCCGAGATAATCAACGAGGCAGATGTCCAGCCCAGGTTTGGCTCCGAGTATCCCCTCCCCGTTATCTTCGCTGGAAACGTTGAGCTGCAGGACAGGGTTCAGGAGGTTCTCAGTGAAGGGTACGCCACCAAGGTTGTGGACAACGTCAGGCCAGTGATCGATAGAGAGAACCTAGGTCCAGCCCGCGAGGGCATCTACGATGCCTACATGGAGCACGTGATAGTCCATTCCCCCGGTTACTTGAAGCTGGCTGAGTGGACGGGCAGCAGGATCATCCCATCTCAGGCGTCTGTGGGAAAGATGCTGTACTCCTACGCCCAGGACAGGGGAATCAATATGATCGGAGTGGACGTGGGAGGCGACACCACCGACGTGTACTCAGTCTACGACAGCGTCTTCAACCGCTCTCTCAACGCCGATATCGGGCTATCCTATGGCCTGAGCAACATCCTGAAGACGACCGGAGTAGAAAACATTCTCAGGTGGCTGCCTGGCTCGGATGATAAGCAGGTCAGAAACATCATCGGGAACCTCATGATAAACCACCCTGAGCAATATACCTCTGAGCAGGTGCGGATTCAATCTGCCCTAGCAAGGGAGGCAATTAGCCTCGGCTTGGAGAAACACAAGGATATAGCGTCGAGGCTCAAGGGATCGATCCTGGACAGGACCCTCTCCGATATGTTCGAGCAGGAAATTGTACAAACCAGGATCAACATGATGAGGACTGATTTGATCCTCGGCAAGGGCGAAGTGTTCAAGCATCAGTCGGACGAGGAATCCGCCCTGATACTCATTGATTCCCTGAAACCAGAGGGAATAACCGAGCTAGCCCTTGACAAGTCCAGCCTGACCGCTCCACTCGGAAACCTGCTGGACCATGAAAAGGAGGCGTCCCTGAGCCTCTTCAATGAGTCGATTTCGTTCCTCGGTACATGCATCGCACCCATTGGAAACGCGAAGCCGGGGGAAAACGTACTCAAAATTACCCTTGAGACAGGGGGAAAGGAGGAGTACGTGATCAAACAAGGCGAGCTCAACATCCTGCCCATTAGGGGTAAAGAGGTTGAGGTGAACCTCCTCCCTAGTAGGTCAGATCTGGGGAGAGGAAGAAACAAGGCAATCACCAGAACGGTACTTGGAGGCTGCCTGGGCCTGATTATCGACACAAGGGATAGACCCATTTCCGGCAGGGGTAAGCCCCTCGGACTGCTTCCATATGAGAACGGGAGGTCCAGCTAATGCCAGTTGAGATCATATCCAAGCAGAGGAGGCTCCCCACACGGGGTGAAGTGCTCGTCGAAGTGGGCCAGCAGGTCCAGCCAGAGACTGTTGTTGCCAAAGGAGTTGTCCCAAACCACGAGCTCCATGATTTGAATCTATTCAAGCAGCTAAGGGTAGAACCTGAGGTGGTGAAGAATTACCTGACAAAGGCAGAGGGAGAGCAGGTGGCGAGGGACGAGGTGATAGCCGTCAGCAGGAGCTTCTTCACGAGGCAGACCCGTGTATCCCGGTCACCTGTAGACGGCTTCATCGAACGAGTCTCGACTGTAAACGGCAGGGTCTACATCAGGGGCAACCCCCTTGACGTCGAGGTCACAGCCTATATCCCCGGTGTCATAAAGGAGGTTATTCCTGAGGAGGGCGCCGTGGTGGAGGCATCGGGCATCCGGTTTGAGGGGGCGTTCGGTATTGGAGGGGAAGCCTATGGGGACATCATTCTGGCTTCAGAAGGCCCAGATACGCCGCTTTCATCGGATGATATCCTGCCTGAGCACAAGGGCAAAGTCATCGTCGGCGGCTCCATCGCCACCCTCGATGCACTGAGGGAGGCAGTAAACGTGGGCGCGAAGGGGGTGATAGTAGGCGGGGTCGACCAGAAGGACCTGACCTACTTCCTGGGCTACGAGATCGGCGTTCCCGTTACAGGCTACGAGCAGACGGGGCTGACCCTGATTATGACGGGAGGGTTCGGTGTCAACCCCATGGAGGGGATTCTTTTCGAGACCCTACGGGGGCACTCGGGGAGGATGGCTTGCATCAACGGGGCAACCCAGATTAGGTCAAGGTCTATCAGGCCCGAGATTATCCTCCCATCTCCTTGATGAAAAGTAATTAATCCAGCGAGACTGCCTATTCTCCCGTGCAACACTTTGACAGTTGATATCGTCATAAAGAATGGGTTAATGGTTTTGCCGTCGGGCATCACACAGGGCTCCCTGGTGATCGACGATGGCAAGATTATAGGTATTCTCAAATCAAGCGAGCCCAAGGCGGACAGGATCATCGACGCCACGGGCAAGGTGGTTCTCCCTGGCATGATTGACATGCACGTCCACCTGAGGGACCCGGGTTTCCCCGAGAGGGAGGACTTTGAGTCAGGGACCAGGGCAGCCGCGGCAGGTGGGGTGACCACTGTCATCGACATGCCTAACACGGTTCCAGCCACCGTGACCCTTGAGGCGTTCAACCAGAAGAAGGCGATAGCCGACGGAAAGAGCCTCGTTGATTTCGGTTTCATAGGCGGCGCAGGCGAGGTGCCCCAGAAGGATATCATCGAGCTGGCTCAAGCCGGGGCGACCTCGTTCAAGAGCTTCCTCATCGCCAGGTTCAAGGAGCTGGCTGCCAGCGATTACACTCTGCTCAAACACATGGAGCTGCTCGCCGAGTTGGACAGGCCGCTGCTGGTTCACGCCGAGAACGGCGACCTTGTTGACAAGTACATGGAGGAAGCCGTGGCGTCGGGTAGGACCGATCCGTTGGCCCACTGTGATTTCAGGCCCGATATCGCAGAGATCGAGGCAGTGATGAGGTGCATCACCTTGGCGGCTGAGACAGACTGCCACCTCCACATCTGCCACATGAGCGCAGAGGGCTCCGTGGATATCCTTGAGTGGGCGCAGAGCACGGGCCAGCTCGTGACAGGCGAGACCAGCACCAACTACCTGCTCTTTACAAGAGATGCGATGGTGGAGAGGGGTCCATACGCCAAGGTGGACCCGCCGCTCAGGTCCAAGGACGATCAGCTTCGTCTCTGGGAGGGACTGAACGACGGCACCATCGATGTGCTGGCGTCAGACCACGCCCCCTACACCAAGGAGGAGAAGGAGAGGGGCTTCGACAACATCTTCGACGCTCCAAGCGGCGGAGTGGTCATCGAGACCACCCTTCCACTGATGCTTGACGCGGTGAACAACGACAGGATCAGCCTTGAGAGGCTGGTTGAGGTTTTCAGCACCAACCCCGCCGTAATGAACGGGTTCTACCCGATGAAGGGGGACCTGATGCTTGGAAGCGACGCCGACGTGGTCATCGCTGACATGGACATGCCTTTCCACATCAAGGGGGAGAACCTACAGACCATACAGAAGATCACCCCTTACGAAGACATGAAGGGCAAGGGAATGCCAGTCATGACCCTGGTCCGCGGTAAGGTGGTCTACGAGGACGGTCAGGTCACCGGAAAACCCGGCTACGGCGTATTCCAGGGCCCTCTGGAGTAGCCTAAATACCAATAAAACCCGTCACTCTACCAGTTTTTTACGCCTATCCGAACCCAATCTGGATTGTTTTAGGGGTTTTTAC
>JABXKY010000107.1 GCA_013619005.1 Candidatus Bathyarchaeota archaeon
TGGTGAACTCACCTGGAGTGGGTTTGATATTCATTCTTTTCTGGAAGGAGGTTTGATCTTGGAAGCTTCCCGTTGATATCAGGTGGATTCCTTTGTATTTCTTGATCTGATTGATATGTATATGCCCCATCTGAACCACGGCTGGTACCGAGTTCATTACAAGCCTATCATGTCTCTCAGGCGCAATCGGTGTCGACTGACCATAAATCGGAGCACAATGCCTACACCTCACCAGCAACTCTATGGCCTTGACAGGGTTTTGGAAATCGTAACCTGGAGTGGAGCTCAGGATTTCATCTAAGGCTTTCCCATGTACACATAGGACCTCAACGCCATGCAGGTCAAGAGTTACCGGGTTTGGCATCATGTGGACTCTTTCATTGGCATACAAGGAGGGAGCGTAGCTCTCCGGAATAACCGGTTGAGGTAAACTACGCTGGACTGCATCATGGTTACCCGGAGTGATAATTATCTCCACATAATCAGGCAGCTGTTCCAGTAGTCTTGCTGCCTCTTCATACTGTTCCTTCTGTGTGGTAATCGTCAGGTCGTCGATCTGACCGGGGTAGATCCCGACACCCTCGACGAGGTCGCCTGTGATTACAACATACTTTACTCGTGAGGCCATCTCTCTCAGTTGGATGCTACCCAGTTCGAGGTTCATCCATTTCAGGAAGTCGTCGAATAGGTCCTCTCTAAAATCAGTGCTTCCTACGTGAACATCTGCGAGAAATACCACGTTGGCTGGTATGGTTGCCCGTTTTATGTTTCGCATTGGTATATCGGGCCATATCAGATCATTGGCGATGATGAGGTCGTCCCTGTATTTCATTCCATCAATACATATGACCTGATCATTCAGGATCTCCAATCCTTTTCTCGCTGTCTCACCTGACGCCATCACCGTTATCGAAGACTTGGTGTCCTCCAGTTCAAGAAATAGACGTTCTCCTCGGGATCTTTTACCTGTTATCAGCCCTATTGTCTTGAATTTGCTTTTAACGGGAAGCTTGATTGCGTTCTCAAGGGGGATTGCCTCCTTGACGTCTACACGGCGTTTCAGGATCGTCTCCAATTGTCTGAACCTGCTCCTGAAATATGCAAGGAATCCACTGTAATCACCCTGAGGGTCCGCCTCCAATTCATCAACAATAGAAAAACTGGACTCAAACAGCCTTGCACGCGGCTGAGCCCCATTTGGGAGACCATGGTCTCTTCTCTTTGACTCGGCGTCAACCTTGATCAGGATTTCTTTATCAATTATATAGATGTCAGATGGTAAGTTGTTGGCATATTGGATGGTTAAGCGAACGAGTTCCTTCGCCTCATCGGGTTCAAGTCCTTGCAGATGTATGAAGGCGTCTGGGCTCAGCTGGTATCCAGCTTTAATTATTGAATTGATAACGGGTTTGAGTTCTAGGGTCACATTAGATCAGGTCACTTGGCTGCAAGCACATAATCTGTTCTGGGTGGACTGAAAGCCTCAATAATAACAGCGGGTTCATCTCCTGTGGTTTCGAACTTGTGCTCCTCGTTTGGTGCCAGCTTCCATGCGGCACCAGGTGTCGCCTTGACAGTCCTATCCGGTGTGCTGAGTTCACCTTTTCCGGAGATCAGTGTTCCCATCTGCTCGTTTGGATGAGAGTGCCAATCAACTATTGACCCTGAGTTGATTACTATGTAGCAGAGGGATGCGTGTATCCCGTTGCCTATGATGCTTATTGTTACTCCTGGTACAGGTTCACATGAGGGAGCCTTCTCCCAGGTTGTTGCTTCTACCATAAGAATCAGGTATGCAGTTATGGTATTTGAATTACACTTTACCTGCTAAGGGAAGAGGTCTCACTGCCCTGAAGTATGAGGTCCTTGATCTCCTTCCTGATGACATACCGGTAGGGCATACGTGATGTGTTCCTGTCGATGAAGCCCTTGTCATACAGTTTCTTCAAAAGCCTCGCTGTGTGCTCTCTCGTCTTCCCTATCTGTTCTCTGATCTCAGGGACAGATCCTTCACCAATATCGACGATCATTCTGAGAACCTCGATCTCTGTCTCTGTCAACTGGTTATAGATGTTCTCACCTTGAACTGGTATAGGCGCGTCAACTGACACTGGCTGTACTATGGTTCGGGGCTGTTTAGCGATCTCCTGGATCTCCTTCCTCATGCCCTCAAGAGATTTTTCTATGGTCTCTACCCTACCAGATAGATCTTCGACCACCTTTAGACCGGTTGAATTTCTGGTTTCTTTTTGTTGTTCATTTTGGATGGCTCTGGCTGCCAGAATCTTTGCTTCCATGGTCTCTTTTTCCAGTCTTACGATATCAGATTCAATCCGTTTAGCCTGTCTTGTGAAACCGAATGTGATGTTTCTCACTGATTGCTTGCTTTCCTCATATTCGGATTGAGCCATTCGGATGCGTTGGTAGAAGATTATACTTGCAGCTAGTGTGATGAGGAACAATGCAGCGGTTGTAAACATATATTCCATACCCTCACACCATCCAAATATTGTTGCTCACTATGCCTTTTTTACCGTTTCGAATATAGAATGATTCTATCAAACTATATCACGGTAAAGATGACGATAATTGTTCATTTTTT
>JABXKY010000050.1 GCA_013619005.1 Candidatus Bathyarchaeota archaeon
GAGGAGACCCATGAGCGGCTGGCACAGCTATCCGCTTCAGAATCAACAATAAAACGGCTGTCAGTGGAGGAGGACCGAATTGAAAAGGCGCTGAAATCGGTACAGCAGAATAAAATGAGGTCCGTTGGCGCTATCGGTTTCGGTGTCGCCTGCCTGGTCGCCTACACTATCAGTGCAATTTTTGTCATACTAGGAGTAATCCTCCTCGCGGTCGGGGCTTACCTCTACCAACAGGGAGGCTCAGAGGGTCTGGATGAGGCGAAAAAGGAGCTCAGGGCACAGAGAGAGGGTATTATCGGGGATATCGCGAGAATCAACGAGTACAGGGACTCCATAAACGATCTCCAGCGGAGAGCCGAGGAAAATAGGGAAGAAATCTCCAAAGTGAAAGCTAAGATCACGAAAAAACTCAAGGACTTCCCCCGTACACCGAGGGCATACTCTGAATTATTCGATCTAAAAGACATAGGCTCCATCGAAGAAATCCGTTCGGCGATACAGGAAGACCTCCAGCAATTGGCCCTGCTTGAGGCCGAGAAGCTAAACATCGGGGGGACAGCCGAGAAACTCGATCAGTATACGGAAGCCCTTGCCAAGACCAAGGATGAGAATGTCTCGCTCCAGAAACGTGTCGATGAGGTCCAGAATAAAATAGCTGTAAAGGAATCTGCCACAGGGGTATCCATAGATAAGCAGGAGGCAATCAGGGGTGCGCACTCCAGATCAGACAGGAGGCTAACCGAGCTAACGTCAACCAAGGCTCAGGTGGAGGAGAACTTGAAGAGGAAGCCGGAGCTGGAGGCTTCAATCAACTCTGTTGACGACGAGATTCAAGAGTTATCCAAACAATTGGAGGCGTTCACCAATCAACTTGACGGACTCAGGGAGGAGCATGGACTGGAGATAGGTGACGAGCCAGGCAAACAGGCTCAGCAGGTGTTACGGCTCAAGAAAGTCGCTAGCCTTGAGACCGAGGAAAAGGAGAAGAACCTGACAGTCACCGAGTCCACCGAGAGGATGGAGAGGACATCCAAGCTACAGGAGGAATACCCTGTGCTGGTTGAGGAGGCCGAGGGGGAGGTATTCAGGCTTGAGGCATTGAGAAGGGCGGTAATACTGCTGGACACCACCAGGGACGGGATAATGGGCGGCATCAAGACGAACGTGGAAAAGAACATGATGCAGTTCCTGCCCACCCTCACTGGTAACAGGTACAGCATGGCCAGAATAGACGAGGAGAGGTACATCATCGAGGTCTACGACAGGGAGGCAAAGAACTGGAGGGGAAAAGGCGTCTTCAGCGGGGCCACTCAGGACCAGTTCAGTCTAGCCTTGCGCCTCGCCTTCGCCATAAGCACCATACCCAACACGCGAGGTGCCCGACCCGGCTTCATATTCCTAGATGAGCCCCTTAGCGGGTTCGATACTCAGAGAAGGGAGGGGTTTATGCTTCTCTTGAGGGAGGAACTCAGTAAGCATTTCCAGCAGATTATAGTCATCAGCCATATCGAGGCTTTGAGGGATGAGTTCCATCACCACCTCAGTCTAGAATCGGGAAGAATAGTTAAGGTGCAGCGATAGCCCCCGCTCGGTTCACGGATTAACACGGCGCAGGGTCACATTACCCTTCTCCGTCCCGAGATCCGTCGAGCGTCCAACGTTAGGACTTAGGTTGCTCCCTCCCGGGCCTGGCCATGTTCGCCCCTTTAATACCTAGTTGCGGCCCTACGACCGTACACAGGTGAACCGCCGACCCCGCCGGGCAGGACATCGACGAAGAGCGGTGTGTCTTTCGCCGAGCGCTTCCGATTCCTTTGCAGGTTACTGATCCCTCCGTATGTCCCGTTTGAGGTGTGGGGTAGGGCTAGCCCCCCGATCCTACCTACCGCTGCAACTATCTCTCGTAGGTGTTCGGTTTAAAGATTGTGCGTTTAGCCCAGATTATATCTGGACGAACCCGAATTTTATGAAGCTCAGGATGAGATTCATGAGTATCAGGCCGATGTAACCATATGTCCCCATTTGTTGTAGGGTTTTCCCGCTCTCCTTGCCCTCTGTGTATGTCCGCCACATCTGACCGCCGTCAAGGGGACCGATGGGAAGCATGTTCATCATGGCCAGGTTGATGGCCACAAAGTAAAGCCAGTTAAAGAACACCCGTAGCTGAATGGGCAGATATTCGAAGGCGAATATGAATATGGGGATCGTCAGCAGGCCAGTTATTAGGTTGATGATGCTGCCTATCGCGTATATTCTCATCTTGGACATGACTGAGGCGTTCTTGATATCCTCCTCGTCGGGCTCGACGGCCCCACCGAAGGTGATTACCGCGAACATCACCGCTGATGATTTAACCTTCACGTTCTCCACGACGCACATGATGCCATGGCCCAATTCATGTGACAGGATTACGACCCCTGCGGCCAAGAGGAACCAGGGCATACTGTTCACGCTGATGGTTACCCCGGGTATCAGGGGCTGGACGGGGCTCGCCTGCTCGGGCACGAATACGAAACTCCAGATGTTTTTCCCGAGGATATACGTGATGAATAGTGCCTGGCCGACGCTTGAGGCCACGCCAGTATTGCCTAACAC
>JABXKY010000295.1 GCA_013619005.1 Candidatus Bathyarchaeota archaeon
ATATCGAACAGGTCCACTTTCTGGAAGCTCAGGTCAGGGTAGAAGCCGAAACTATGGGCGATGTGCAGGCTCTCCTCTATCTCGAACCTGCCTTTCGCCTCGTTAACGTCCGCACCGATTACCTTGATGGGTAGCCCCATGCTCGCGATCTGGTACATCATGTCATGCCCGACGCTACCAGCCGAGCCAATGATCATTATACTATCAACCATCACAATCAGAAAAAAGGGTGTATCCCGACTATTAATAACTTGACAGGGCCAATAACTGCCTCAGTTGACAGTCAGCAGATGCTAAATACACCGTGAATCAAACATAATCCATGTCTTTTACTACCCGCCCGGTAATCCAGGGAACCAACGGCATGGTCACAAGCACCCATTACCTCGCCACAGTCGAGGGCCTCAGGGTGCTGCAGGATGGTGGAAACGTCTACGACGCCGGGGCCACCATGTGGTTCTGCCTCGGCCTCCTAAAGCCCCACCTCATAGGCGTCGCGGGTGAGTGCCCAATACTCCTCTACCACAACGATGAGGAGAAGGTGGTCTCGGTCAACGGCCAGGGCCCCGCCCCAATGGCCGCCTCAATTGACTGGTTCAAGGAACAGGGATACCCCATGATTCCTGAGGACGGGTTCACACCGGCGTGCGTCCCAGGGGCATTCGATGCCTGGCTCACGGTTCTTGAGGAGTACGGCTCCATGGCTCTTGACCGGGTACTTGAACCCGCCATCAGGATAGCCAGCGAGGGCTTCCCCATGTTCCCTACGTTGACTGGTTTCCTTGAAAAACACAAAACCAGGTATCTTGAGGAGTGGCCCACGTCTGCCTCGGTATATCTGCCTGGAGGGAAAGTACCCGTGGTTGGGCAGATAATCAACAACCCCGACTGGGCGAGGACATTCAATGATGTAAGTAAAACATACCTCTCAGCCGCAAAGATGGGAAGAGATGCCGGATTTGACGCTGCGCGTAAGTATTTCTACGATGGCCCCATCGCACAGGCGATGGTGGATTTCATGCAGAGCTTCAAGTGCAAGGACGTTTACGGCAAGGAGAATTATGGGCTACTCACCCTTGACGACATGAGCGGTTACAGGGCCACCTTTGAAAAGTCAGTGCATGTGGACTATGACGGCGTTGATGTCCACAAATGTGATACCTGGACACAGGGACCCGTCTTCCTCCAGCAACTAAGATTACTGGAACGCTTCGACCTTCAATCAATGGGACAAAACTCAGCCGAGTATCTACACACAATCACCGAGTCCGCCAAGCTGGCCTTTGCAGACAGGGAGCACTATTACGCTGACCCAGAGTTCGAGGACGTTCCACTGGAAATGCTTCTAAGCAGGGAGTACGCCAGGGAGAGAGCCGAACTCATTGAAAAGAAGGCGTCAATGCTTCACAGGCCGGGAGGAGTCGAACCGGTGAGACTCAAGGAGACTGGAAAGAAGCCCAGGTTCGAGGGTGATACGGTCCACCTTGAGGCCGTTGACAGACAGGGAAACATGATCTCGGCCACCCCAAGTGGAAGCTGGATCAGGACATCCCCACTAGTATCGGGGTTGGGGTTTCCCACAAGCACCCGGGCCCAGTTCATGCACCTTGACCCTAACCATGTCGAGGCATTGAAGCCGGGAAAGAAACCCAGCACAACCCTGACCCCGAGCCTAGTAACAAAGGACGGCGCGCCCTACATGGTGTTCGGGACACCCGGCGGAGACAAACAGGACCAGTGGACCCTCCAGTTCTTCCTTAACTACAAGGTGTTCGGCATGAACGTGCAGGAGGCTCTGGACGCACCCACGGTTCACTCGGGCCACTTCCCAGCCAGCTTCTGGCCTCATACAGTTAGGCCCGGAGAGCTACATATCGAGCCCCGGATATCAACCGATGTGGTGGAGGAGCTGCGTAGCCGCGGCCACAAGGTTTTGATGAGCGACCCATGGAGCCATGGAAGATGCTTGGCGATAAGGTACGACCCAATTACAGGGTTGATGTCAGGGGGAGCCTCACCGAGGACAGGCGAGCCCTACGCCCTAGGCTGGTAACTAGTTTACCTGCCCCGGGGTAGACAGGTTCCTGCTTGTTCTATACTCCGCAACCCTGCCAGCCAGGTACTCCACTGGCTCCAGATAATCGGGGTAATCGTTGCGCCTCCTGAACTCCAGCGCTATTGTCCCCATTTTATCCCAGTACCTGGTGACCCCCGACGGGTTCAGCTCGTACAGCAGTTTAATACTGAAGTCAAGAGACAGCACCATAGTGGCTAGCGCGACGTAGTAGTTCCTGGCTATCCGCCTCGTCACGTTTGCATCGGGGTTTCCCTTCGGGCTGTACTTCGCCCAGTAATCATCGAAATCCTCCCACTGCCAAACCCAGAGAATCTCCGTGAGAGCCCTGTCAACACCCTCGTCGTTGATGAACTTGATTTGGTCAAGCCTGAGCTGGGAAGCCTTAACTCTGTTCTGCTCCCTCACTGCAAGACCGTAGTACAGGAACGAGGCGCAGAGAGCCAGCCAGGACGAGACGATCACGATGAACTCGAATGAAACCATGCCATTGAGGTAACTGAGACCATGGATAAGAC
>JABXKY010000282.1 GCA_013619005.1 Candidatus Bathyarchaeota archaeon
GTAACCGCTCCAATGATGCTCCCAGGTAGAAAGAACAGCGCGTACCCAAGTCCTCTCTGTTTGCTTGGGGTGAGCTTTGCTATGATGGCGTTTTTTCCCGCCATGCCGAGGATGTTTCCGAACCCGTAGAGGACGTAGAGTGCCATGAACAGGGTGTTGTTGGGCACCTGGAAAGCAATCGCTAGAACCGTGAACGCTCCAAGCAGGGATGTCTGGAGCCATTTCTTTTCCCCGAATCGTGCTGCCAGGTAACCCCCCAGAGGTGCGGCGATCAACCCGGTCAGCGTGTTCGTGCTCGCGATGAAAGTAGCAACCGTGAGGCTCATACCCTTAACGTCTTGAAGGTAGAGCACCAGGAACGTGGCGATCATGCTAGTGGCGATCGTCCTCGTTGCCTGATAAGCGAGAAACATGATCATGTTCGTCGTGAGGAATTTATCGCTGTCCCCTTTTTGCTCTGGTTTCTTTTCCGTTTTTTCCACCTTGTCGTCAGGGAGCCTCAATACCATGAGGATGCCAATTATCATTGGCGCGGCTAGGAACAGGTAGACCTGCCTCCACTGCCAGGCCAGCACACCCACCAGCAAGCTCACCGATAGTGGCCCAGTGGCGTGGCCCAGCGTCCCCCCTGCCCCATGGAGTCCCAGGGCCTTCGCCCTGTCCTTTGGCTCGAACATCTTGGTTGTGGCCGCGTAGCTGGCTGGGTGGTAGATGGATACGTTGATGTAGATCAGGCTGACGGCGACTATGAGCATCAACGGGGTGCTCGCGGTTCCTGCTAGAACCGCCCCAACCGCGGCGAACCCGAAGCTGACGAGGAGCATCTTCTTTGACCCGAAGCGGTCAGATAGCAGCCCGACCGGTATGGCCAGGACAGCCGATGCCAGTGAGGGGATTGAGGCTATCAATCCAAGCTGTTGGAGGTTTAGGTTGAACTCGTCTCTTAGCTCGCTGAAAATAGCGGTGTGGATTCCGCCGAACACGTGGGTTAATGTGTGGGATACCGCCATCACCAGGAGCCCGTAGGAGAGAATCCCTGTTTTCCTCTTTTCAGTCTCCGACAAAGTAATCACTCTGATGCACAGGTGGATGCCTCATCCGATTTAAACATAGCCCGGTGACTGGTTCTCTTTATATCCAATCAGGTGTTGATTCAGTTCATGTACAGCTTCGTGGACCCCTACAGGGACAACAAGACCGCGGAACAGGTCATCAGGTACATCAAGCAGCTGGCTGGCGAGGACAAGTACAGGATCGTCCACATCTGCGGGACCCACGAGGACGCCATAATGAAGAACGGCATCAGGAGCCTGCTGCCCAAGAACGTCGAGGTGCTGATGGGCCCGGGGTGCCCCGTCTGCACCGTCGCCCCCAACAGGATCGATTATATGATAAAGCTGGCTGAGGAGGGGCATATCGTCACCACCTTCGGTGACATGATGAAGGTACCAGCTGGCCTGGGGAGCCTATCTGACGCAAAGGGTAGGGGCCACGATATACGCATCGTCTACAGCATCCACGACGCGGCAAAGATGGCCGTCGAGACCAAGAAAGATGTGGTCCACTTCGGAGTCGGCTTCGAGACCACCGCCCCAACCACCGCAAGCGAACTCCTAGCAGGTCCCCCAGAGAACTTCAGCGTCTACAGCGCCCACCTGACTATCCCCCCCGCCATGGAGGCATTGTTAGCCATGGGGGTAACCGACGTAGCCGGCTTCATCAACCCGGGGCACGTCAGCACCATGATCGGCGAGGTGGGGTACGAGCCAATCATGGAAAACTACCCGGTCCCACAGGTGATAGCCGGGTTTGAGCCCCTTGACATCCTTTTCAGCATCGCGCTGATACTGAAACAGCACAAGGAGGGCAGGGCCGAGATCGAGAACACCTACCAGAGGGCCGTGAAACCGGAGGGAACCCCGTCCGCCCTCAGGATGCTTGAAAGGGTATTCGAGCCGGAGGATGCGCCGTGGAGGGGCATCGGCACCATACCCAAATCAGGGCTGAAGATCAGGGACGAGTTCAGGGTCCATGACGCCTCAGAGAAGTTCGATATCAAGGTGGAGACCAGCTACACCATGCCCGCGGGGTGCAAGTGCGGCGAGGTGTTGAGGGCCATGATCTACCCTTGGGACTGCCCCCTGTTCAACAAGGGCTGTGACCCCGACAACCCCATCGGCCCATGCATGGTGAGCCACGAGGGAAGCTGTTTCATAGCTGCAAGGTACGGAGTCGATGAACTATGATTAGGGCTCACTTACTCATCCAGGGAAGGGTCCAGGGGGTCGGTTTCAGGGCTAACGCCAGGCGCATGGCAAACAGGTTGAACCTCAGGGGATGGGTGAGGAACATGAGGAACGGGGACGTTGAGATACTCGTGGAGGGCCCCGAGTTCGAGGTTGACAGGCTCATCGCGTGGTGCCACAGGGGGCCCACAAGCGCCTATGTCTCCAATGTAAGGGTTGAGAAAAGCGAGGCGACCAACAAGTTCGATGGGTTCGCCGTGAAAAGAACGCTCTAGAGCTTCTTGATTCCCCTGATGTGGCCCTCGATCCTGCTTAGCCTATCAATAACCTTCTTCCGTTGTTTATGTGCTGAACCCTATCCATACCCCCGGGGAGATATCTAAGTAAAGGGGCAGAAAATGGGTTAGAGGTCGAAGTTTTTCAGTATCTTCTTGTTGATCCTCTCACCGGCCTCGTCGATTACGGACAGGACTTTTTCTGGGTCCACGGTCTTGAACATCCTGTTTTCGTACAGAACCTTGCCGTTGACCATGGTCATGGCCACGTCCCTGCCGCCTGAACCGGCGTAGATGATGGTCTCAAGAGGCTCATAGAGGGGGCTTAGGAATGGGTTTCCCTTTACTTGGATCGCTGTTAGGTCCGCCAAGTATCCCGTATGTATCTTTCCAAGATTATCTATTCCTAGCACCTTGGCGCCGTTCTCTGTGGCCATCTTGAAAGCGTACTTGTGGCTGACTATGTCGGCGTCCATATGGGTTATCCTATGGAGCAGCACCGTCTGTCTCATGTCCCGTATCATATCGAGGCTGTCATTCTGTGGCGCTCCATCAGTTCCTAGGGCAGACTCGACTCCCTTCTCGACCATCTTTACGAGAGGCATGACGCCAATGGCGCAGATCTGGTTGCAGCTGGGGCAGTGAACCGGCTGAGTACCTGTCTCCGCGAGAATATCAATCTCCGAGTCGTCCAGCCAGATGCAGTGGGCTATGCTGGTCCTATCATCCAGTATTCCCAAGTTGTGGGCCATGGCGATGCTCCCGACAAAGCCAGTCTTCTGCCTGACGTTCTCAATCTCCCAGTGGGTCCCAGCCAGGTGGATGTGGAGGTGGGTATCATACTTGTTGGCAAGCTCCTTGAGTTTGACCAGGAACTCATTGGTGGCCCCTCCGTTTGGTTTCATTGCTGTTCCATTTGGCCCAACCCACGCCTGGACGAGCTCACTTTTTTCGGCTTGCCACGTCTTGAGGAAATGCTCCTCAGCCTTAACCTCCTCATCAATGGGTCCTGTGAAGCCCCTGTCCATGGGTGAGCTATCAACGGCATCCTTTGAGACTGCCCCCCTGAAGCCCATGTCATCCATTGCCTTGGCTACGCTGATTACGTGCCGCTTTGTGAAGTTCACGGAGTTGTCTATGAAAGCAGTGGTGCCGCTGGCGATGGCCTCCAATGCGCTCAGCTGGGCCAGGTAGTAGAACAGGTCCTCCTCTTCCTCCTCCATGACCTGGTTGACGGGGTAGACCAGGTAGTTCATCCAGTCAGGGAACTCGAAATCGTGCCCCCTGCCCCTGTACATGGTCTCCGCTGTGTGAGTGTGGCAGTTTATCAGGCCGGGCATCAGTACCTTGCCCCTCATATCCATGGTCTCGTCGATGCTGTGCTCCTTTTTCAGGGCGCTGGACTCACCGACACCAGCAATTAGGTTGCCCTCGATGACCACTGACATCTTTTTCTCTATGGTGGTGTAGTCGCGTACCAGGAAATCCGCGTCCTTTAGTAGAACTGTTTTACCGCTCATTGAAAACCAACACTATGGGTTTGTATAGTTTTTATATAAAATATGGCACAAATGACCAGTATCACCACCCCTTACATCCCCCCGTAGCCACTGTTTTTCTAGTGTCTAATATGATGGTTGAACAGGTCTCTGCCAAAACCTTGAAAAAAACGATTATGTTCCGTTTCTGATAAAATATGGGATTTTCAAAACCCCATTGAAATACAGTCAGTCCGTTGGCCGGTACTGCTTGTACAGGTATGTCCCGATTACTATCCAATAGCCCAGGTACACTATGATCCTCAGCCACTCTGGGTTGCCATCGTAGCCCACCAGCGCCTTCAGGATTGATCCTATGATCCCCTTCTCGTGGAGCGCCGGGTATGAGCCGTCGGGGGTCAACTCTGGGTTGATATCGTAGGGCTTCTCACCGAAGAACCCGAAGTCCATCCCTGAGTGCTCTCCTGCTTCTATCAGCTCGTGGACCCCGTATCCCGCCAGTCCCGCCCCGAAGATCAGCAGCATGATGCTGGTGACCTTGAAGAACTTGCTGATCTCCAGGTCAACGGTGCCCTTCATGAGGGCGAATGATAGACCCAGGACCACCAGGATTCCAAGTGCTGCACCTAGCAGTGTACCAGCTGAATCCTGAACGAACGTCGCCGACAGGAACAACACGGTTTCAAGGCCTTCACGGGCAACCGCGACGAACGCCAATGCGGTGATCCCGTAGAGTTCACCCTGGGTCACTGCCTGGTTGATCTTTATCTCCATCTCGCCCTTGATTTCCTTGCTGTGGCTCGTCATCCAGAAGATCATGCCTGTTAGAACCGCAACCGCCGTTAATGACGCGACCCCCTCGAAGAGCTCGCTCGCCACCTTGCCTAGGCCGCCATAGAAGACTTGCAGTATTACCCCTGCGACCAGGCTTACCACTAGTGCCGCCCCGGCCCCCATGTAGGCGTATTTGTTAAGGTCCTCCTTACCGATCTTTCGAAGGTACGTGACCATGATTGTGACGATTAAAGCTGCCTCCAATGCCTCCCTGAAAGTAATCAGGAAGCTTGGGAAAGTTGTTTCATACATTTTACTCACCAAATTTTAGGCTTGCCTAAACTTATGCGGGTTTACTGGGGCGATGATATATAAACTATCTCACTCACAGGTGGCTACCACCCCAGATTTTCGAGAATATTCATATCCTAGAACCCGGACCCTACCCGTATGAGCCTCCACCACGATTTCCCCTACACGGCAAAGAAGCTCTACTGCAAGACATGCAAAGCCGTCAACCTCCACTCAGGAATTCAACGACTACAAGTGCGACATATGCGGCAGGAAATGGGATGACTTGCTCATCAGGGTCAACATGAGGCAGAACCAGTACGGCAAAACCCAGTACGAGGGAACCATACTCAGCGAGAGACCGGCAAACGCAAGGGATTACATCACCAAGACCATCGACGGCCTCGACACGTGTATCGAGTGGCTCAGGGAGAAGGCAACCGCCCTGCAAGAAGAGATCCAGTCATAGGAGGGGGGGTCAAAGATTCCATCCCCAAACAGCCTCCTTTCCGAAAAAGAAGCCCCATATCAGCCCAGACAGGCTGACTCTGTGTGCATAAACACGGAGAGGTAACGGTTTATAGCCGGTAAAAAAGTGCATGGTAATAATTTTTTCCCGTTATGACCAGTTACCTGATGCAGCCAACCGCGGGGCCCACGAGCCCCTTCACGGGGAAGCACGCCACCGGACCCACATTAAACAACCTCATACCTGGAACCATCATGCGATGCCCATAAAAACATGTACTCCGAAAGAGTGTCCATGGAACCAAGGAAGGCCGAGGGCAACGAGGCAGTAGACGCCATACTGGGCATACTCAGGAGGGCAGGCAAACCCGTGACCACCCGGGAGGTGGGCGAGGAGATGCAGAAACTGCAGCTACGATGCCCCGACACCACCATCGTCTTCCTGAACAGGCTGAGGAAAGACAGCGTCATCCACGGGGAGCGCAGCAAGGAATTGCGCGGCTGGATCTGGTGGGTCGACTAGATCCAAGAAAATGTTCTATCGCATCTAGCAAGCAGGTCCACGAAGAAATCATAGCCCACTGCCTTGATCTCATCCCTTGTGGAGTCGAACTCCGTCTCGAAGGAGTAAATATTAGCCCAACTTAGCTTCTCAAGTGATTCCTCCCTGTCGCAGTGATGGGCGCCCCTGCCGGTGAAGAAGATGTGAACCGTGTCCCCGTCTTTATGCATCTCCTCGGCGAGGCTGAACGCCGTGTCCGCGTGCGCCCTGCTAACGATTACAAGGGTCTC
This sequence comes from Candidatus Bathyarchaeota archaeon, assembly GCA_013619005.1. Lineage (GTDB taxonomy): Archaea > Thermoproteota > Bathyarchaeia > TCS64 > TCS64 > RBG-16-57-9. Next base: position 6,346 of record JABXKY010000282.1, read on the forward strand.
CATCATGTCCCTCCTAGAAGCTCGTCACTATACTGCATCTCTTGCTCATCTCCGCCAACTCATCGAAATCAATGAAAGTGATATCGATATCCGCGTCCAGGTCCTCGGGCTTCAACTCTTTCCATTCAAGGGACTCCTTGAGGACGTAGACCCCGGCCATATCGGACATCACCGTCAGGTAGTCCTTCAGGTTGTTCTTGTACAGGGCGTCAGGGAGCAGGATATCCACTCCGTCGTCCACGAACACCATGTTGGGCATGTAATCCATCCCAAGCATGGCCGCTGACAGCCTCAGGCCCTCCTCGGCCCTAGAACCGGGGATCAACCGCTTCCTCATGATTAGCATAGCCTCGCCCAATTCATCACCCCAGGAACAGTGTCCTGTCCATGCTCTCCATAAGCATCACCAGCTCCGCCATGCTAGTCATCTTTGCGTTCCTGATGAGGTCCTCCTCCTCTATGTTCATGAACCTGCAAACAGTCTGGCAGGCCAGCATCTCCACCCCGAGCTCGGAGAGCACGGGGTACTGGACCAGGAGCTTCACCGAGTCCTCGTTAAAGAATATCTTGACGTCGTGCCCCTGATCAGTGGATGCCCTGACCATGCCCATCAGGTGGATCAAGGATTTCGGGTTTGAGACGGCGAACAGGAAATTCAAACTGCACATAATAATGCACTGGACGGGATAACGGTTTCCTTGTTCGACGCATTAGAACAGCGGGGGAAATGTGTTCAATTCCCTAGGATTATATCAACTACCTGTGTAGGGTATTCCAGATCGAAAATGAGACTACCAATAATGCAGGTAAGCGTGGACACCAAGAAACTGGCATCATTCGCCATAGTGGCCTTCCTCGTGGGAGGAGCACTGGGCGGGCTGTTGTTCAACTACGGAGGCGTCTACGTGCCCACATCGGACCTATCAAACATGTTCGGGTTCATGGACCAGTTCCAGAGCTACGACGAGCTCAAGGATTACCTAGCCGAGAGGGATTTCACTGATTCCTACTGGGGAGGACCTTCATTCTTCATGAGTCGGGGACTTGGATCAGATATGGTTCTTTTCGAAGATTCCATGGCGCCGGGTAGTGATGGAGTAATCGGTATAATTGAATCCGCTAGCAAGGCGGGAACCTCAAATGATTTCTCAGGCACAAACGTCCAAGTCGAGGGCGTAGACGAGGCCGACGTTGTCAAGACCGATGGAACCTACATCTACTACGCCAAGGGAAGCGAGATAATCATAGTCAAGGCCTACCCGGTGACCGATGTCAAGATAGTCTCAAGGGTTAACATGAGCAAGCCAGTCCAGGACATCTACATCAGCGGCGACAAACTCATCGTGTTCACGGCCCAGGCCCCCGATTATTACTACTATTACGAGGTGGACGGCATGATTCAGGACGAGTACAGGTCCATACTGACCATCCTGGACATCTCCGACAGGGCGAGCCCCGAGGAGGTCCGGGAGATAAACATGGACGGCACCTACTTCAACAGTCGCCTCATCGGGGACCACCTCTACTTCATCATAAGGAACCCCGCCTACATCTACGACGATGAAGTCGAGCTACCCACCATCAGGGAGGGAGACTCATGGACCACCATCGACGCCGAGTGCATCTGGTACCCCTGTCTCTTAT
>JABXKY010000062.1 GCA_013619005.1 Candidatus Bathyarchaeota archaeon
CACAAGTTTAGCCCTACCCGATTTGTCAGCGAGGTACCCGCCGAGGGGAAAGAAGAGCATCCCAGCCACATTGGCCAGCGCGGTGATCTTACCGATGGTGGGGGCGTTTCCCCCTAGCTCTATGATGTACAACGAGACGAAGGGCCAAACAATAGAGCTGCTCATGCTCCATAGAATCCTGCTGACGGTGAGCACCAGTATGTTTCCCCTCATCAATTCCCTGAGGGTGAGTTCCCTGTGTGGCTCTCCCGCCGCAATATCAACCATAATGAAATCGAGAAGGGGGTATGCTGGTTTAATAAAAATATTCGGAAAAAAATTAGATTTTGAACTCGTCATCCCTGTTCGGCGCAACGCCATTCAGGTCCAGCTCATCCCTAACCCACTCGGCCAAGAAGTCGCATGACTCCTCCTCGCCGTGCATCACGTAGATATCCGGCTTACCCTTGAGGCCCCTGAGGAAACTCTGCACAGGGGTCTTGCCACTGTGGCTGCTGAAGTCAAAGTGCTTGACCTTTGCGTTCACCTTGGTGGGCTTGTCCTTTATGGGGAACATCCCTGTCTCCATAAGTTTGGCGCCGTTGGTGCCAGGTACCTGGAAGCTGACGATGAATATGCTGTTCATGGGGTCCAGTCCTAGCTTCTCCATGTAGAACATGACAGTTCCTCCCTGGAGCATGCCGCTGGGCGCCACAATGACCTTTGCCTTCCTGACTGCCTGCCTCCTGTCCCTCCAGCCCCTTATCTCGTGGACGTTTCTCACAGCCTTGGCATAGGTCTTGGGGGTCTTCACCGATTCGGGGATGTCAAGCATCACTTGGTTAACCGCCCTCGCCATTCCGTCCAGCAACGTGTACTCGTTTAACTTGTGGGCGTGGAGTACACTCAGAATCTCGTGGCTCCTGCCAACCGCGAAGGCGGGTACTAGAACCTTGCCTCCCTGGTTGAGGGTCGATTTGATATCCTTGATGAACTCCGTCTCAAGCGCCTTCCTGTCGGGGTGCTCGTGCATCGCGTACGTTGACTCCACGATAACCGCGTCGTAGCGCTTCCTGGGAATCTTCGCTGCGTTCGTGAGCCTGGTGTTCACGGTGTTGAAGTCACTCGTGTAGAGGATCTTCTTGCCGTTCACCGTGATGTCAACCATGGCGCTGCCAGGTATGTGACCCGCGTCCAGCAACTGGAACTCTGCGTCCTTGAGCTTGACCTTCTGGCCGTAGCCCAGGTCCTTCCTCTGGAGCTGCATCTTTTCCAGCTCCAGGTACTCGAAGGGCAGGTAGTAGCTGTTCAGCTTGATGAGATCCCTGATGAGTATCTTCATCAGGTCGCCCGTGGTCCTCGTGTGGAATATGGGCTTTTTCTCGTTGAGATAGAATAGTGGGGTGCCACCGCTGTGGTCCAGGTGGGCGTGACCGACTATGATTCCGTCGATGTCCCTCGCCCTTACGTGTCCTGGGAACTCTGGTGGATTTCCTGGCTTTACACCGTACTCTAGGAGTAGGTTTGCCTCTTTGCTCTTTACCGTGACGGCGTTTCCACCTACCTTGTGGGTGCCGCCATGGAAAGTTAGTTTTACCATTATTTTGTCTAACCTAGTCGAAAAACCGTTTATGCTCCCTTGCGGAGCGGTTTTTCAGTCCTTTCCCTGACGAGTAACTCTCGCTGCCTCCCCTAGGGGGACTGGCTCATTAACACTACGCTTATTCTTATACTTTACTTAAATTGATTAAAAACAGAAAAAGATTATAGCGCTAGTTAAAGGACCGGAGCAGTTTTTCAAGGCTCTCCATAGTATCTTCGCCGCCCAGCTCCTCTGACTTGATGATGTTCTCTGAATTTACCAAATCACCCAGCTTTTCCAGCAGTGCTTCCTCCAGTGGCGTGTCCTTCAGTATCAGTACCACGTGCTCGTGGGGGTATTTTTCCATGTACTGCCTCACATTCTCGGTCGTGTACTGGATCGTCTCGTGGTCCAGGGGTTTCGCCATCTCGAACTGGCTCAGCGGGTATGTCTCCGCCAGGTTCGCGGGGACAAGGCCGTATGGAGCAGCTACGAAGCAATAATGAACCCTATTGTCGTTCATCCTTTTCCTGAGCTTTGTGAACCCCTGGTTACCGCTGAAGGGTCTGTTCTTGGGCTCGCTCATGAGCACTAGTATGCTCTTGTCGGCTGGCCTCCTGTAACTGCCCAGAAGCTGGTCCTGGTGCCGGATGACCTCGGGCTTGTGGATGCTGTGGTAATCGTAGTAGAACAGCCCCCTTCCCTTGAAGCCGTCGCTTCCCTCCTCAAGGTACTTGTCGTACTTGCTGAGGCGCTTCAACGCAGCGGTCATCTGGGCGTGGCCCTTGGCACGTGTCTCAACAAGGTCCCACAGGTTGCCCTCCACGATGGCCTGCTTGATGGTCTCCATCTCTGCCATGGTCACATGCATGTTGTGCTCGGCGATGAGCCTCTGCCTCTCTCCTCTGGGCAGAACCGCCAGGTCCTCTGGGCTCTTGTTCCTGCAGATTGGGCAGCTGCATGGCAGGTACTTGAGGTCCTTGAACTGCAGTGTGCCCCTCACTGTGAGGTACCTCTCGTCCTTGGCGAACAGTGCGTACGCTGCCGAGTCGAAGAGATCATAGCCCATTGCGACGCACATGGCGAATATGTTGGGGTGTCCTGCTCCGAAGAGGTGGATGGGGCGCTCAACGGGGGCGTGTATCTTGGCGGTCATGGCCATGTCCACTAGCACGGGGTACATATACCGCTCCATGACCTCCGTTGGGCTACCCAGGGCGTGGAGGTCGAAGGGCATCTCGCCCACAGCCTTCGCCGATTTCTCGACAAGGTCAAGGTGCTTTCCTCCCTGGATGGGGCCTACCCACAGGTTATCGGAGCCCTCGATAAGTGGCAGCGCCTCCCTGGCCCTCTGGAGGGTTTTTTCAACCGTGTACTCGACTTCATCACGGGGGATGTCCCAGCCAGTGGGAATATCAAGGATCACGCTGATGTCGCTGCCGATCTTCTTCTGCCAGTCGATGATCTGGGGCTGGGTGACCTCCACCTCGCCGTAGACAAGTATCTGGTACGCGCCGCTGTCGGTCATGACTATGCCGTCGTAGTCCAGGAGCTTGTGGAGCTCAAGGTTGGGGACATCAAGGAAGTGGTTGCGGATGATGTAACTATTGGTGATGAGGATGTCGCAACCGAACTCGTCTTTGAGCCTTCGGGGAGCGATGGTCTGAATCATCGGGTTGACAACGGGCATGAAGGCAGGGGTCTCCAGGGTCTTGCCCTTCACCGTCAGTTTCCCGATTCTTCCAAGCAGGTCTCTGTCCCTTAGCTCAAATGACATAGGGCTCAAAATGAGGTTCCTGTAATATATATACGTCTTTTTTGATGAAAAAAGGGAGTTATGAGGTTTCCTGGATGAACCTGTTGTAGATATCCTGGACCCTGCTTGCCGCTGGGCCAGTTCCCTCGATTATCCCTGTCTCGTTGAGCCTGATCTTGCTCATGACGATGAGCACCCCCGCCTCTGGTACGAACTGCACCATGTTTGGGAACACACGCTCAAGCCTCTCCTTGAGACCACCAAGGTTGAACGGGGTATCGGTGGCCATTATCTTCGCAACCACGTTTCCCGTCAGGATTAAACGATGATACAACGTTCCCTGAGAGCCTTTCACCTCGCCTAGCGCGATGCTCATGCTCTGGGAATCAAAGCCCAAGAGGTTTCCCTCGTAGCTCTTGCCCTGGGAGTCCTCCACCACTACTGGTTTTCCGACTAGCTGTCCGAGTTCCTCGAAGAATTTTCTTCCTGTAACGGCCGCCACTTGTAATTACCTCTGCCCTACCTTTTATGGTGCCCCTATATAAAAATCGCAGAGTTTCTGGGGGCTCTAAGCCCTGAATTTCTTGAATGTAACAGGGGAATCCTTTGATTTTCGCTGCTTGAGTTCCTGAATTATCTCCACCGCTTCCTGTGTTGTCCTGCTTCGCGCCAGGACCTTTGCGCTCCTGACATCGATCTTCAAGCTGCAGTGGGGGCAAGACCTAGTCATGTTTGCGGTGCTCGCCATTATTATCTTGCCGCAGCTGGGGCAGTTTATTACAAGGTACATGGTCGGCTCAACAACAGTCTTAAGGTTTCAGGATGGGCCACCCAATCTATGATAGGGTTACCTGGTGCAGCGCCGCTCTCTATCATGCAATGAATTTGACTGGCGGTTTCCTGAGGAGATTGGCCTGAGGTGTCTACCTCAATTACCTTTGAGGATGGTACGAGTTCAAGCGCCTCCCCGGTGATGACCCCCATTATCTCGGACTCGAGGTTCTCCCAGACCTTTTCACTGCTGTATTGGCGCGCCTCCAGGACGCTTTTCAGGTCCCAGGGCCGTTTCCGAAGCACGAACAGGAATGAAATCAGCGGCTCCTCTATAAACTCGTGGGCGTAATGCCCGTCAATGATGATGGGTGAGACGGATTTTTCGATGATATCCCTGACGGCAGACTCCAGGGCGTCCATGTCCACTACCTTGGTGTCACGTTCAACGTCGTCCTCTATCACGTAACCGTTCTCGATGGAGAACTTTGATAACTCGATGTGTCTCGCACCAAGTTTCTCTGATAAAATGGTTGAGACAGTTGTCTTCCCCGTGCCGGGGGTCCCTGTCACGATGTAAACCGGGGGTATTGTCATCACTCTTTCTTTGTGGCGTCCTTGATCTTGATCATGTCACCAAGTGTCCTGGGCCCCATGGGTCGAGAAAGGACCGAACCCGAGCTCTTTGCCGCCTCCTCCAGAATGGATATTCCAAGCGCATTCTGGATCTTACGGACAAGGTTCATGGGCGGGTTCATGTTCTCCTTTTCCAGCTTTTTGACAACAGACTCCTTCTCACGTATCTTCTTGGAAAAGTCCTCAACGGAGAGACTCCTTCTCTGGCGGGCTTTCTTGATCAACATTCCGTATCCCTCAACCAGCTCCAAGGACTCGGCCGCGTCTATGTCGCTCCTGCGCCTTGGACTGGGCTGGGCCGAGCGCCTCCTCGTTGGGCTCTTCCTTGCCTGAGGTCGTGCCGGGTCCCATGCCTGCGTGCTGAACTGTGAGCACTGGCCGCAGACCGTGAGCCTGCCGCCCTCTATGACTCTATAATATGGGTTCCCGTTAATTTCTCTACCGCATACCTCACAACGCATCTAATAACCTCATGTTCAAAGAGGTATCGTCTTATATAGAATCAGTGGATATGCATCCCAAATGAACAGGGACCTGGAAAAACTGAGAGCCATAGCGGACTACCAGTTCGGTTACGGTGCTGGAGCAGCCCTTTTCCCCGACGAGTCCAAGGTGGAGTACAGTAAGAACACCGGCAGACCGAGGCACGTCTTCCTCGGTGACACCCTGCTGGCCAACTACAGGCCCAACGATGCGCTGTTCACCATTACGATCGCCGGGGCCGAGAGAATCATAGAGGGCGTCGAGGACTTTGACCAGCACGTGGTGGTCGTCGATGATGTCATCGAGTTCATCGAGCAGGGAAAAAACCTGTTCTCAAGGCACGTCAAGGAAGTCGGGGCAGGTATCAAGCCCGGCCAGGAAGCCATAATCCTGGACCCTGAAGGAAAAGTGGCCGCCGTGGGCAAGGTCATCCTGACTAGGGATGAGATGCTGAGGTTCAAAACCGGTGTAGCTATAAAAACGAGAAGGGGAAGAAAGAGGCACAGGTAGCCTACTTATCGAACTTGTCCCACAGGCCCACTTTTCTGCGCCTGTTACCCTTGCTGAAGTGGGCCACCCTGACTACCGTGTCATTCGCCTTCTCAAGCTCGCGGGCCTCGTCACATAGTTTGGCCGCCTGCCTGGCCGCCTCGTGGGCCGCGGTGAGCACGGGGATAGCGTCCTCCCTCTCTTTCAGCTTGAAGACCGCCTCCGTTGAGAGCTTTGCTACCTGCCTGTTGATCTCATAGGCCGCGACCGCCTTACCCTGTGCGTAGGGGTTCTGCAGATCGCTTGCAGCCAGTGCCCGCTTCTTCGTGATGACTATCCTGGGCAGCTCTGGTTTATCCCCCGCCTTGATGCTGTCGATGACCTTGTCCAGCTCAGTCTGGATGAACCTGAACGTACCCGTGACGGCAAGCGTCCTGAGAACGTCAGCGTTGAAGAGTGCCATCTCGACCGGGTCGAGGTATGCGCTCTTTGCGCTGATCATGGGGTCACCGTAGATGACCAGGTAGCCAATCTCCTCGGGGAGCTCCTTCATGTACTTCCTGGACGGCTCGTCCGAGACGAGGATAAGGGGCTTGCCCGTCTCCTCCAGCACCTTCCTCGCAGCTTTGGGGCCTTTCAGGGCGGCGTTGGGGGAGATGATGACGTAGAGGTCGCTCTCGATTCCGGCGGCCATCCTGGCCACATCCTCGGAGTCCTCTACCTCCATGCTCACCGAACAAGAGACTACGCGCATCTTGATGTCCTTCCGGGCGCTCCTCTCGTCGAGAAGTGCCTCAATGATGATTGTCGTACCGATGTACCCGATCTTAACGAACGTGATTGTTGTCAAACTTAATCACCTAATCTGGTTAACCTACTCCCGTTCCCAAGATAAGTTTTCGGGGCAAACAAGGGGGAGAGGAAAGAGTTGAATATAGTATCAGATGATGGTTAAATGGTGTTTTAATGAGCAAAATTCAGAAAGAGAAGAAGACGGCGCTGGATTTTCTCGACGACAACAGGCAGTGGCTCAGCGATTTCCACATGGAGATCTGGAACCTGGCCGAGCCTGCGTTCAGGGAGTACAGATCAGCGGCCGCATACGTCAAGCTCCTGAGGGATGACGGCTGGACCGTCGAGGAGGGCAGCGGCGAGATGCCGACGGCCTTCTGCGCCGTTTGGGGTGAGGGAAAGCCAGTCATCGGGGGCTTCGCAGAGTACGATGCCGTACCGGGCACGAGCCAGGCAAACGTCCCGTACAAGAAGCCGAGGGACGAGAAACTCCATCCATACGCAGCAGGTCACACGGACCCCCACAGCGCCTTGGGGGCGGGCGCCCTGTTCGGGTTCCTGGCCGCGAAACACGCCATGGAGAAGCATGGGTTAAAGGGCAAGCTGAAGCTGTTCGGAGAGCCAGCCGAGAAGGTGTGCGGCTCCAAGCCGGTCCACGCCGCCAAGGGCTACTTCGACGATTTCAACGCGTCGTTGCCCTACCATCCATCAGGTTACAACACTGTAAGGTACGAGATCAACGCGGCCAGCTACTGGAACACGCTTTACACGTTCGAGTCCGTTAACCCGGAGAACTGGTTCAGGCCCAAGAACATACCGTTCAAGATGCTGGGGCACGCAGGCGGCAGGATGCCCGCGGCCCTGGACGCTGTCTGCCTCATGTACACTGCCACAAAGTACGTTGAGGACGCCATGCTACCGTACACGGCCTACTGGACGCTCAACGAGTACATCATGGTGGGCGGGCAGGCCACAAGCGATAACCTCCCCCCGAGGATCGCCCAGATCCAGTACGCCCACAGGGCACCGCTGCTGGAGATGCAGGGGCAGATATCCAAGGTGCTGGACAACACGGCCAAGGGCATCGCGCAGATAACGGGGTGCAGGGTGACCAAGCGAATCATAGCAAGGACCAGAACAGGCCTCAGCAACATGAAGCTATCAGAGATACTCTACAGGAACCTTGAGACGGTCGGCCCACCCGTCTTCAACGAGGAGGCCAGGGAGTTCGGGAGGAAGCTGCAGGAGAACCTGGGCTTCGAGGCCATGGAGGACCCCTTCACAGAGAACTGCCAGAAGCTCATGCCCATCGACTACATCGACAAGGACATCAGATACCAGTTCCCGGACTGGGTGACCTATCAGGGCTCGGATGACTACGTGGCCTACCAGTGGACCGCCCCATCCACGAGGCTCAACACGGCCAACGCCACCCTCAGTAACCCCAACCCCGACAAGCCCCTGCCCATGTGGGCCAGGTTCGC
>JABXKY010000069.1 GCA_013619005.1 Candidatus Bathyarchaeota archaeon
CATTTATGCTTCAACGAGGACGGCTCAGTCACATTCGACTTCCTAGGCAAGGACTCAGTGCGTCACCTCCTCAAGGCCGACCTGGATGAGAGAGTCATCAACAACCTCAAGAAGTGGGCTGAAAACACCAATTCCACCCTGTTCGACGAGGTGAACTCCAGCAGGGTGAGCGAGTTCCTCGACGAGGTGATGACCGGCCTCAGTGCCAAAGTCTTCCGCACGTGCCACACCACCGAGACCGTGGAGGGAAAGCTCAGAAAGACCACCCTGGGAGCCGATGAGCCCGAGTTTAAGAAGAAGCACGTGGCCATCATGGCCAACCTCGAGGCAGCCATCATCTGCAACCACAAGCGCACAATACCCAAGACCTGGGCGCAGAGCTTGCAGAAGAAGAAGGACCGCCTCGTGGCCCGGAGGAAGAGGGTCAGGGAGGGGGAGAGAAAGGCTCAGAGGACCATAAAGGAGCAGGAGGAAAAGTATCAGGAGCGTTTCTCCAGGTACGAGGTTAAACTTGAGGAGAGCAGGACTCAGCTCGTAGATGTCAAGGCACAGCTGAATGAGAGAAGGGCGCAAGGGAAGTCAACGCTAGCCTTGGAAAAGCGTGTAGCCTCCAAGATAAGATCCATCAAGACCCAGAGGGACCGCATTAAGAAGCTGAAGGAGAGCCACAGGGAGAAACAGGTCAAAAGGAAAACCTCGCTGGAGGCACGAAAGGAGAGGAACAAGCTTGGCATCGAGAAGGCGAAGCTCCAGATCAAGGCATATGAGATGACCAGGGACTACAATCTGGGAACCAGCCTCAAGAGCTACGTAGACCCCCGAATATACTACGACTGGAGCAAGAAGGTGGACTACGACTGGAAGAAGTACTACTCCAAGACCCTGCAGAGGAAGTTCAGCTGGGTGGAGCCGGATCAAGATTCAGCCGTAGAGGCAGTACCATAGAATAAAAAAGAGGAAATGGAGTCCTCTAGAACTCCGACTGCCCGGTGAACCTGAAACCCGCCATCTTTACTGCAGGTAGGGCGGCTCCCGAGAGCATACTCACAGTTGACTTGTCACCAATGGCGTCGATAGCGCTCATCACCTTGAGGACCGAGTCGGTGAACCGCATCACCTTGATGGGGTACTTAATGTCACCGTTCTCGATGAGCCAGCAGGCATCCCTCGTAAGTCCGCTTATCACCGCCTTGTCCCTTCGGATGGGGTTCACGTAATGCAGCCTCGTGATGTATACGCCCCTCTTGGTGTCAGCGATCATCTCGTCGATCGAGGCATCCCCGGGCTCCATCACCATGTTCGTGGGCATGGGGAATCCCGAGAAGTAGCCTCTCCCCGTGTTGGGCAATGCGTGTCCCGTGCTCTCCGTCTTATCCTTATGGGCCGTGTACGTGTCGTAGCAGAGGTTCATCGGGACCCCGCCCTCTACCAGGGTGTAGTTCCCCTTTGGCAGCCCGTCGCCGTCGAAGGGTATCGCGTTGTAGGTCTCCAGGGATCTCCCCCTGTCGTGGATGGTGAGCTTCTCATCGAAGACCTGGCTCCCGATCTTGTCCATCAGGCAGCTGTACCCATCCTGATAAGCCCTGGCCGAGAAGCCGAGACGCCCCATGAAGCCCGTGAATGTGCCGACAGAGGTAGGGGTGAAGATAACCTCGTAGTCCCCTATGGGGATGAGCTCGGGCTTGATTGCGTTCACGGCGTCCTCAGCGGCCGCCCTTGCCATACCCTCGAAGTCGAAGGTGCCGACATCATGGGACCTCATTGAGCGATACCCTGATCCCTGCACAGCGTCGTCGCCTGCCTTCGTGACTACATCGATAGTTCCCCTTGTGTAGGCTGTCTCAGCCTCAACACCCAGTGAGTTGGCGATGGAAAGGTTCACGCTCTCCGTAGTGTAGGCTCCAGTGGACCAGGTTACCCTCTTATCGTAGTCCAGGGCGGTCTCGATGAGGGTCTGAACACCCTTCACCCTATCCTCTGGTGTTATGGAGGCTGTATTCTTGTTGTAGATCTCCGGTAGTGGTGCGATCTTCTTAGGCTCCGCGTATGAATGGAAGTCAGGATCAGGCGACGAGATCCTCGCTATCTTGAGGGCCCTCTCGACGCTGTCAGCTACCGCTTTCTCCTTGAGGGAGTTCACCACCGAGGAACCTTTCTTGTTCTTGTCGACGACCACCTCGAAGTTGAGGACGTACTTCTTCTGGGCGATGTTCTGGTGGATGGCGTTAAGTGTAAACCTCGTGAGAGCGCTGTTTGATGAGACCACGGTAGCCATGGCCTGGGAGGCACCCAGCCTCACTGCCTTGTCTACTGCTCCCTTGGCTATCTCTACAAGTGCCATTCCTAAATCCTCCCCGTGATGCCCATGCGGACATCCTTTATTCTAGTCGTCGCGGCGCCGTGTCCGACGTAGATTCCCTGCCCCGGCCTGCCCTTCCCGCAGCCCGTGGTCCCGTACGGCGTCCAATCGTCCTTGGCGGTGGCGTCCAGATTCCTCCAGAACTCGTAGCTGAGGCCCGTGTAGGTGGGGTCCCTGATGACCTCCATGAGCTCGCCGTCCTTAATCTTCCAGCCTATCT
>JABXKY010000257.1 GCA_013619005.1 Candidatus Bathyarchaeota archaeon
GGATTATTATAAGCCATCCTAGGCGTGTAGTAGCAAGTTATCCTATCCACAATGTGCGATGATACTTTGATCCATCCGGGCTAGCTATTCATTCATTGTCACCCGATACTTCTTGAGGGCAGATGCAGCCTTTTGAGGCTCAAGATTATATGCGTGCGCGGTGAAATGCAATAATAGTGATTATTTTGAGTAAGCTGGATCTTAGGAAGGAGTTAAGAAAATATTACTCTGCGAAGAAGAAACCCGAGGTCATCGAAGTGCCTCCTGGAAAGTTCCTCATGGTACTGGGACGTGGAGCACCAGGAGGTGAAGCATATCAGGAGGCATTACAGGCGCTCTATGGTTTCGCATACACGTTGAAGTTCAAATGTAAGGCTGAGGGAAGAGATTACACTGTTATGGCTTTGGAGGGGCAGTGGTGGTGGGACGACAAATCGATTTTCACGCTGGATGACGCTCCTCCACGGGAGGAGTGGAACTGGAACTCCATGATGCGGGTTCCAGACTTCATTACACAGCAAATGCTTGATGAAGTACGTCCTGAACTAAGAGAAAAGCGTGGCAAAGGAGTGGACCTCGTCAAACTTGAGACCTTCCATGAGGGCTTATGTGCACAGATAATGCATCGTGGACCCTACAGTGAGGAGGGACCAACGGTCAAGATGCTTCATGAGTTCATCTGGGATAATGACTACAAGTTCAGAGGACGCCACCACGAAATATACCTCAGTGATCCTAGAAGATCCAAACCTGAAAACATAAAAACCATCATAAGGCAGCAGATCGAGTAGGGAAGTTTTGCATTTTTTAGATAAAAATGCATGAACATGAAAGACAAAGCCTATTACAGCATAGCCTCAGCGTTTACCCATATCAGGTGGAAAGATGATCAAACGGGCAATTATCAGTGTGTATGATAAATCTGGTTTAGAGGAATTAGTCAAGACTCTTGAACAATATGATGTTCAAATCATTAGTAGCGGGGGCACAGCGAGGAAGATAAAAGAAACAGGTTATCCCAATCTCACAGAGGTCAGTACATATACGGGGCACCCGGAAAGCCCCGGTGGACTGGTGAAGACTCTTCACCCAAAGGTCCACGGTGGGCTACTGTTGGACATCGAGGACACTGAACACGCAGAATGGATGAATGAAAACAATGTCAAAGCCATAGAACTAGTTGTGAGCAATCTATACCCCTTCGAAAAGGTAGCTGAAACATGCCCACCCCTGAAAAAAGCAGCTGACAATATCGACATAGGAGGACCCTCCATGACCAGAAGCGCAGCGAAGGCAGCCCTATTGTACGACAAGGTCCTCATTGTGACCGATCCATCGCAGTATCAAGAGGTCATTACGACCATAAACGAGAACCGCGGAGGAGTTACCACTGAGCTCCGGAGAAGATATGCTCTACTTGCTTTCAAACGTACCCGAGACTATGATAGTGCCATTGTGAAGTATTTGGAGGGAGAATAGTGAGTAAGCCCAAGAGTTTGAGAAGACGGTATAGCACCGCGCTTGAAGAGGAATACCCCGAGGAGATACGTATCACAATCGGGAACCATGAGACCATTTACAAGAAAACCATGAGCCTCAGATACGGTGAGAACCCACATCAACCCGCCGCGTTCTATACTCCAGTCGTTGAAGGACTTTCAGTTGGCAACATGGAGATACTGAAAACCGGTAAAGGTGGACTCAGCATGACCAATGTCGAGGACATCAACAACAGCCTCAGAATAACAAGCTACTTCGAGCAACCAGCTTGTGCAGTTATGAAACATGTAAACCCCAGCGGAGTTGCAGCTCAAAACAGTCCGAATGAGTCCCTGAAAGAAACCTACTCTAAAGCAAGGGACTGTGATGCTCTCGCTGCCTTTGGTAGTGTAGTCGGGTTAAACAGAATAGTAGATGTTGGCACCGCTGAGGAGATCATGAACAGCTATGTCGAGGCAGTTGTGGCTCCCGGATATGAAGATGGATGCATGGAGTACTTCAATAAGAAAAAGAATTTCCGAGTCATACAGGTCAAGGGGTTAGAGCAGTCAAGCCGGTACGTTGGAGACCCACTGTATCCCTTGGATATTTCAGTTCAGCTGGATGGTAGCTTGGTCCTCCAGGCACCCATGTTGACCAAGATCAGGAGCACGGAAGATCTACGTTTCGTTACTGAACGTGAGGCTACCCCTCAGGAGGTCAAGGACCTTATCTTCAGCTGGTATGTCTGCATGAATGTCCGCAGTAACGGCGTTGTATTATCAAAAAACAATGGAACAATCGGTATTGGGACAGGTCAACAGGATCGTGTTACCGCAGTTAAGCTCAGTTTAGAAAAAGCTGTGATGAGGGGACACAAGGATGAAATCCCAGGTAGTGTTCTCGCCTCAGATGGATTCTTCCCCTTCAGGGACAGCATAGACCTCCTAGCTGAGTATGGAGTAACCGCATGTGTTCAACCGGGGGGAAGCATTAAAGACAAAGAGATAATACGAGCCTGCAATGAACACGGAATAGCCATGGCATTCACGGACGAACGCTGCTTCCGTCATTTCTAGATTCTAACAATTTTTTTC
>JABXKY010000065.1 GCA_013619005.1 Candidatus Bathyarchaeota archaeon
CTAGTATATCGCTGTCGGGATAGACGGCTATTACCTCGTAGAGGTGGTTGTTGGGCCCCGGGTTGACGTTGAAGGCAGGGCTGCTCCAGAAGAGCGTCAGTGCCTCCTCGGGCATCCCGTAGGCTGCTGGGTGGGTGTTCTCGACCTCGATGTGGAGGGTGCTGCCCGGGCAGTGGAACTCCTTGGCGTCCAATCCCTTCACGGTGTTGGTGATGGGTAGCTCAAGGGTGTCGATGGCGTACTCGGTGGCTGCACCAATCGTGTACAGTGTGCCGCCCGCCTTGGTCCACTCGATGAGCTTCTCCTTGCCCTCGTCGCCGAGTCCGGTCTCGTACTCAGGCGGGAAGGCCGCGAGTGGCCATCCTGGTCGGGTCTCTGCCCACCATTTCTTTAGATCGTCGCCTCCTGTGATCATCTCCTTGGAGTCGTGGGCCAGTATTATGACATCGTACTCACTGAGGTCTCCCTCCTTGATGTCCTTGTCCCTGAGGAGTGTGTAATCGAAGCAGAACTGTTCAAGGACGAGCCTGGTCCAGCCCATGTCCATGTTTCCTCCCCAGAGCCTCTGGTACATGCCCACCTTGAGGCCCTTGATGTCCTCCATCTCGGCTTCTAGGTCGGCCAGTGCGTGGAAGTCGACTCCAACGTGGGTGGCTACCTCGTTGAGTTTCTCCTCGTGGCCGGGCTCGATTATGAAGCACCCGGCTGGGAGCTCGTGGTCACCTGCGACGATTGGCTCGAGGATGCGCTTGATGGGCACGCCCTGTTTAAGTAGAAGGTTCACGGCCTTGAACGCGGCGTTCTCCCTTGTGTCCAGCAGGTAACCTACCTTGCTGTCATCGTCGACGGAGCCCACCGGTGCATTGTACTCGGTCACGGGCTCTACTTGGAAATCGTTGAGGTTGTCAGCTGCATGAACGGAGACGCCCATGAACTCCGCCATGGTGTCAGTTGCTGTGTCGTATGGTCTGTTTGGTGTGCCGTCTCCCTGTCTGGTGAAACTGTCGTCGGGGAACCTGGTCCTGGTCAGCAGGGTCTTGATGAGCCCTGACTTGGGCTGCGCAAGTGGGATAAGGTAGCTGCCAGCACCGTGGATGTAACCGTCAGCCGTGAAGGGCTCTTTGGCCTGGTAGATGTTGAGCCCCTGGACGAGGAGCTTCTCGATCATGAGCTCCATGGTTCTGGGGTCGTGCTGGTCCTCGGGTACGATGATGACTTGGGGCGATCCCTCGGCTCCCCTCTCGGTCTGTCTGATGGCCTTCTGGTACTGGTTCCAGAGTACCGTCTCCCTGTTCCTGGCTACATGGTCAAGAAGCGCCCAGGCGGCGATTTTCTGCTGCTCCACGATGTCCCTCAGGGTCCACCAGCCCCCCGGCCAGGGGTTGGGGAAGTTTGTGGATGGCTTGTAGTGGGGCATCATCCGTGTGCCCACGAGGCTTCTCTCCTTTGTCTGGGCCTTGAGCTGCTCTGGGTGGATGTACAGGGGGGTGGCCAGTTTGGCTGACGCCGACTCGGTGAGCATGGATGGGATGTTGTGGTAGATGCCTATCCAGTGGTAGCCCATGTGGGCCCAGCCGCTGAAGATGGCGGCGTTGACTATGCCCGTTTTGCCCTCCTGTTCGAGTTTGTACGCCATGTGGCTGCCGTACCATTGGAGTTCACGCCATACCAGTGGGTCGCCGTGGGGGTGGATGGGGTCACTGTAGGGAGCGACGTAGAGGCGTGCCCCGTATGAGCCCATGTGGTGGTGGTCTTGGTACGCTTGGGGCGGCCAGTCCTTGAACATGATCTCGGCAAGGTACTGAGACTCGACAGTGTTGGTCATGAAGGCGTCCCTGTTGTTGTCGTGGCCGCAGTACTTGTGATACAGGTCGGGAGGCGACACTCCCTCGTAGTCGGTTCCCAGCCACTGGTTGTACCAGTCTGTGACCATTATCTGGCCGTCGGGGTTGAAACTGGGAACAATGATGCTGATGACCTCGTCTCTGATCCTTTTGGCCTCCTCGTCTTCCCGTGTGATCTGGTCGTACGCCAGCTCTGGGGCCATCTGGGTGCCTCCTATCTCGGTGGCGTGAAGGCTCATGGTCTGAACGATGACTGCCTTACCCTCCTTGATAAGCCCACTGACCTCGTCTATGGCTCTGTCCTGGGGGTCCGTGATGGCCTTGTTGATATCTTGGAGCTTGCCCATATTGGAGAGATTCTCCTCGCTGCTGATGTAGGCCACCAAGAATGGGTTTCCCTCGGTGGTATCACCCATGTCAACCACCTTGATTCTCTTGGACTCCTCCTGGAGGAGGTTGAAGTACTCTACAATCTTATCCCATCGGACGATCTTGCGGTCGGCTCCCAGCCTGTGGCCGAAGAACTCCTCGGGACGTGTGATTTTTACCATGCATCAAAGGGAACGGTTTATGGATTTAGAGTTGTTCATGGCTGTCTATTGGCACCAATACATCTCTCACATAAACGCGCGTGAAATGATGGAGGCAAATCTCATTATGATTTGATGGCATTATCGGGGCTCAAACATTGGATCCAATTCATATGAAGTCTGTCTCTTAT
>JABXKY010000129.1 GCA_013619005.1 Candidatus Bathyarchaeota archaeon
TCATAAGGGTCAGGCTTCCTCTCGACAACCTCGACGCCCTCGTCCCTGTAGGCTTTCGCCAGTGTCTCGTAGTCCTGGTTGAGCCTTGTAAGGTCCTTTGGCTTCCAGCTCATCCTCCATGCCCCAAGATCGCTACTGTGAGGTGGCCAGGGCGTCGGTGTCCCTACACTCAGGAACTCCTTCCCAGGCCTGTGGAGGAGGACAGCCCTCAGCTTGCCTATGGAGGTGTTGGCCTTCCATTTCTTTCCCCAGTACTTGGGCATCTCATCCTCAAACTCGGTGAGCTCCTGTGGGTGGTACTTCATGTACTGCTCGTGGAGGTCGAGCCCCGTGTTTTTCTTGAACTCGTCTTCGCTCATAAAATCAATTGAAGAGAGGCGGGATAGGATAATAAAACTTGACAATACCCCGTTGAGAGGCGCCGCGCTCACATCTCCGTATCATATATACGTCACGCCGCATTAGCAGAAACGATATCATAAATGGTCAATTGCGATCACTGTGGAAAAGACGAGTACATGCCCTTCCGCTGCAGGTACTGCGGAGGATACTTCTGCTCCGAGCATAGGCTTCCCGAGATGCACAACTGCACGGGAGACTACCAGTTCAGCAGGTCAACCTCGGGTAGCAGCCAGTTCACCCCGACAGGTTACAGTTACACGCCCACACGTCGGGCCACCAGGTACGGTCTCTTCGGGCAGAACGAGTTCAGGGACCTGGGTATCGGGCTGGGAGTAATTCTGCTCGTCATGCTTTCAAGCTATTGGATGATGTTTTTCTCTGACCCCGTCTTTATGTTGGGGGTCGTGCTGGTCTACGGTATGGCGTTCATTCTCCACGAGCTGGCCCACAAGTTCTCGGCGCAGATGCTGGGGTACTGGGCCGAGTTCAGGATAAACCAGCAGGGGCTGATGATGACGCTGCTCTCCCTGATATCTCCCCTGAAGATCATAGCGCCGGGGGCAGTGATGATAGGCAATATCGCCAGCTGGAGCCACTACGGGAAAGTGGCGGTGGCGGGGCCAGCCACCAACATAGCGCTGGGTATCCTGTTCTTCGCCATGAAGCTACTCGCCGGAAACCAGTACTGGTTCTCGATAGCCACCGTGGGTATGCAGATAAACGCCAGCCTCGCTTTGTTCAACCTCATCCCTATGGGGGTCTTCGACGGGGCCAAGATCATCAAGTGGAACAGGTACGTTTGGGGGGCCACCGTCCTCGCCGCTGGCATCCTCTACCTGTTCTAGCCCAACAGTGTCCCTTAATTACCCGTGACTAGATACTACGCACCGAGATGATCATTATCCCTGGCCCTGCCTCCGCGGTTCTCGGGGAGGCCATCGCCAAAGAACTCGGATTTGAGGCAACGCTTCTTAATCACCGGCTCTTCCCCGACGGGGAGACGTACATACGTTTCCCGGAAGCCATCCAAGGCGAGACGGTGGTGCTTGTACAGACCACTGCCCCCAATCCGGACAGGAAGCTGATGCAGCTACTGTTCATGGCCAGGACAGCCAAGGACATGGGGGCGGCCAGGATAATAGCGGTGATCCCGTACCTGGCCTACGCGAGGCAGGATAAACGGTTCCTTGAGGGAGAATCCCTTAGCTTTGACATCATCCTCGGTATGCTGGAGTCCGCAGGGGTAAACGACACGGTGCTCATCGATATTCATAACGAGAAAGCCGTCGAAGCGCTCATGAAAAAGCATGAGATGAGGATACACACCCTTACAGCCATCTACTACCTGGCCGAGTACATGAAGGAAAACAGCTACCAGGGGGCATACAGCCTGTCCCCGGACCTGGGCAGGTCAGAGCTGGTGGAGAAGGTCAGCCAACTCATGGGCGGCGGCTTCGCTTTCTTCATGAAGGTGCGGGACAGGTACACGGGGAAAACCACCATGAAGGTCAAGAACCTGGACCTGGACGGGAAGGACGTGGTCATATTCGATGACATCATCAGCAGCGGGGGCACCATGGCCAGGGCCATACAGGGCCTCAAGGACCAGGGGGCCGGAAAGGTGGCCGCGGTCTGCACCCACGCGCTACCCGTGCCGGGGGCCAACGAGAAGCTCAAGAACGCTGGGGCAGATAAGATCGTGGCGACGGATACCGTCGAGTCAATATACGAGACCGTGTCGGTGGCAAAGCTGGTCGCGGACTTTCTCAATACCCTCTAACCGATACCTATTTCCCCCACCTTTTGTCTACTGCATCTAGCAAGATGATAAGCAGCAAGATCAAGCTAAGAGTGCAGTCTGTTCGCAGCGTCAAGGACCCGGAGAACAGGGAGGCCTTCCAGATCGAGTTCGTGGAGGTCAGAAGCAAGCCACCCATGGTGATGATGAGCAACCCTGATGTGCCCAACGAGATCAACCAGATGGTGGTCCAGGTGACGAAAAGCTTCCAGGGCATCATCCCGGGCAGCCAGGACACCACCTACGAGCAGAGGAAGCTGACGTTGATCCTGACTGGGGAGGAGCTGGAGAGCCTCAACATGAAGCCTTACCCCAATCAGCTCTATGAGATGGTTATCAGTGACAAGGCCCTGAGTTTCAA
>JABXKY010000167.1 GCA_013619005.1 Candidatus Bathyarchaeota archaeon
TAGGACCCTATATAAACATTAACCGAGTTTGTCATATTTCTGACATATTGTGAGGTATCCGGGGGTCTACGAGATCTTCTCCAGAAGCTCGCTCCAGCTCATCCCCTGGTCTATCTTGATCATATAGTCCCTGTCGGACCTCTCAGCCACATCGAACCACCATCCCTTGTACTTGAACTTGGCAGCCAGCACGGCGTACTTCCTGGGGTAGATCTTATGCATATCAAGGAACTCGAAGAGCTTCACCACCTGGTGGGACTTGTAGTAGGCGTAGCGTACCTGAGACTTGACCTCAATGGATAGGATCGCGTCATCCTTGATGGCGAAAACGTCGGGCAGCGGTTCCTTACTGGGGGCGCTCACGGGTATCCTAATTGCGCTGTACCCAACATCCCTGAACATGTGCACCAGCTCCCTCTCCGCATCGTAGCCCCTCTTCTTCATGGCCCTGACCTGCTTTGCCGTAAGCTGCCTGGTGTACTTCTTTTTGAACGGGGCCTTCTTCTTTGGCGCGGCTATCTCCCTGAGACTCATACGTCGTCCTCCGTCACATCGGGTACGACAAGGGAGCCTGACTCAAGGGGATCAAGGGCAAGCCTCATTAGGTCCCTGAGCCAGTCGCTGAATTTGTTGGCGTTGGAGTACTTCTGGTACATCCGTTTGTGGGGCACCTTGGTGATGAGCCGCAGGTCCACCATCTTGTTGACGTAGAACTTCGCGCTGCTCCTGCTGATGTCACAGATCCGTGATACATCTCCACTTGTAAAGTCTCTTTCAAGCTTATTGTACCCGACTATGATCTTGGGTGGTAGTGGCAACGCTTTCTCTAGTATCGCTAAGAGTGATTCTTCTCGTGACAAGGCTGGGCTACCTCGGATGGATATGAAAACTGTCCATCCCTATTAAGTGATGAGTAGGAAATGTGGGAACTAGTCGTCCCCAGTGGGGACCGGCACGACCTTCTTACCCTGCTCCTTGATGCCCTCGTCCGCGATCTTCCTCTTGAGGTTCCAAGCTGTCACGCTGGGGAGTCCCCAGAGGTTGATGAAGCCAGAGGCATCACCCTGGTCATAGTGGGTGTTGATGTCGAAGCTCGCAAGGTTGTAGTCGTACAGGCTCAGCGGGCTCTCACGGGCAATCGGCTTCGCCGTTCCCTTGTGGAGCTTCATAGTGACAGTGCCTGTGAGGTTCTTCTGTGTGCTGTCGATATACGCGTCAAGGTCCTCCTTGTAGGGGTCAACCCAGAGGCCCTGGTATACGGCGGTCGCCCACTTGTGGTCGATCTCGTACTTCAGTAGCTTCTGGTGACGCGTCAGCACCATCTTCTCCAGGTCAAGGTGCGCATTGATTATGGTCTCGGCCGCAGGAACCTCGTAGGTCTCACGTGTCTTGAGTCCGACGATCCTGTCCTCCATGTGCTCGATCCTGCCGATGCCGTGCTTCCCCGAAATGTTCCTGATCTTCAGAATCAACTCGTGGGGCTTGTACTCGACCCCGTCAAGGCTCACCGGGACTCCCTTGTGGAAGCCAATCTTGACGATCTCGGGCTCGTCCGGCGTGTCCTTGATGTCAGCAGTCCAGTCCCAGACATCATCCGGTACGGGAATGTCGGGGTGCTCAAGCATGCCCCCCTCGATGCTCCTTCCCCACAGGTTCTCGTCGACGCTGTAGGGGCTGTCCGCCGTAACGGGGACTGGGATGTTATGCTCATTTGACCACTCGATCTGTGCAGCCCTGTCGAATTTCCACTCCCTGACCGGCGCGATTATCTTGAGATTTGGGTTCAGGGCCTTTATGGTGATATCGAACCTCACCTGGTCGTTCCCCTTTCCCGTGCATCCGTGGGCTACTGCCTGCGCGTCCTCCATCTCTGCTACTTCGACCAGTTTCTTGGCGATGAGGGGCCTGCTAAGGCTGCTGCTCACCGGGTACGTGCCCATGTACAGGGCGTTAGCCTTGATTGCGGGGAACAGGTACTCCTTGGCGAACTCCTCTTTCGCATCAAACCCGTAATGGTTGATGGCTCCGAGGTCCCATGCCTTCTTCTCTATTCCCACTGTTTCCTTATCCTGACCTACATCTAGGTTGCAGGTGATTACGTCCATTCCATACTCCTCCTGGATCCAAACTACCATCATGGACGTGTCCAACCCGCCGCTGTAAGCTAGAACAACTTTGTCTTTAGCCATTGCATTATGCCTCTTTTAGGATAAACAGCTACAACATGAGGCAAGCATTTATACTTTATGACATGTTTGCAACATATATGGCATCAAGCACCACAGATAGGACAAAAAGCGTGGCCCAGAGGGTGCGGGAAACAATTCAGACCCGCCCCAGCCTCCTGGACGCGCTCAACCTGAAGATAGTGAACTACAGCGCCCTCGCCCGGATCCTTCAGGACGAGCTTGAGGAAGGGAGCCTGGAGGCTGTCAAGGCGGCCATCATCAGGGTGGCAGAGGAGATCAGCACTGATAGGGGTCTAAGGGAGGAGGCAGTCCGGGACATACTCAAGGCATCAAAGGTGCGGCTACAGGACAAGATCGGCGTTGTCATCTCGCCGATCGACTTGGATATCCCACATATAGTGAAAGCGCATCTGACGGACCAGTATGTGTACGTGGTGGATCAGACCATCATCGATGAGCCTCTGCCTGAACAGGTCCAGTTCCAGAAGAACCTGGTCGCCTTGATCCTGTTAAGCCCAGCTGACGTCGAGGACACCCCGGGGTTCGTGGCTTTTATCACACAGCAACTTGCCAGCAGGAACATCAACATCGTGGAGTTCATCAGCTGCAGCACCAACACCATCATAATACTTGACGGGAGACAGGCCTTGGACGCCTTCAGCCTCCTCCAAAATTATACCTAAGTTGCATAGAAACATCAAAAAAACGCGTCAGAGTTGTCCAAATCCCAGCTTTTAAAGTAAAGGCTTTAAAACCCCGCGTCCGCTACAGTGTTGATAATGGCAGAAATTTGTCCCGTATGTGGGCTCCCTCAGGACCTTTGCGTTTGTGAGGAGATGAGCAAGGAGCAGCAGCGTATCAGGATTCGTTTAGAGACACGTAAATGGGGAAAGAAATGGACCATCATCGATGGCATCGACTCCAAGAGCGTCTCCCTCAACAAGTTAGCGACACAGTTGAAGCACAAGTGTGCGTGCGGCGGGACCGCGAAGAACGAGCAGGTTCTCCTTATGGGTGACCACAGGGACGAGGTCCACAGAACCCTCGTCGGTCTAGGCTTCCCTCAGGATAATATAGAGGTCCAGTAGGCCGTGCCAAGGTTCAGAGAGATAATAGACATTCTCAAAGATGCCAAGCACTCTAACCCAAAACCCGTGTTCTGTCCCAACTGTGAAAGCCCCAAGATGAGGTCCAGCGAGAGCTACGGTATCCTGCCGCAAAAATACGTCTGCGAGGACTGCGGCTACGAGGGCAACATCGTTCTGGAGCTGGATGAGGAAGACCCAGAACCATAGAATTTAACCAAGGGAACATTATATCATACCAGACAACCAGCGGTGGCCCCATGTCAGAGGACGTTGAAAGCTACAAAGAGAAATACGAGACCCTTGAGGACCTACCAGGCATAGGCCCGGCCACCGTTAACAAGCTCAAGGAGATCGGGTTCAAGACCGTTGAGAGCCTCGGGACAGCCACCTTAAACGAGCTGGTCTCAGCTGGCATCGGCAAGGAGGTGGCCGAGAGGGTTATAGAAACGGCCAGAAAAACCGTTGCCATCACTTTCGTGAGAGGCGACGAGCTGGTTGAGCTAAGGAAGAACGTCAGGAAGCTCACCACGGGGTGCAGCAGCCTAGACAATTTACTTGGCGGGGGCATCGAGACCCAGAGCCTCACCGAGTTCTACGGGGAGTTCGGGAGCGGCAAGAGCCAGCTGTGCCATCAGTTATGTGTCACAGTGCAACTGGGCGAGGCACAGGGCGGCCTCAACGGGAGCGTCCTTTACATCGACACCGAGTCCACGTTCAGGCCTGAGCGCGTCCAGCAGATAGCGCCCAGGTTCGGCATCAAGCCCAAGGACGTGCTTAAGGGAATCGTTTACGCGGAGGCATACACCAGCAACCACCAGACCGTGCTCCTGGAGAACGCCGATGAGGTCATCAAGGAGAACAACGTTAAGCTCATCATCGTCGACAGCGTGACGAGCCACTTCAGGAGCGAGTACATCGGCAGGGAGATGCTTGTCAACCGCCAGCAGCAGCTAAACAAGCACCTGCACAAGCTCACGAGGTTGGGAAGGGCGTTCAATACCTCACTTGCCATCACCAACCAGGTGATGGCCACCCCTGACGCCTTCTTCAGCAAGGCCGTTGCTCCAGTGGGCGGCCACATACTTGGACACATGAGCCACAATAGGATATTCATCAGGAAGGGAAGGAACAACATGAGAATAGCCAAGCTCACCGCTAGCCCAAGCATGCCAGAGGGAGAGGCACCCATGAGGATTACGGAGAGAGGAATAGAGAGTGACGAAGACTACTAAGCCAGGACGCGGACTATCCGTCACGGGGAAGACCCGTGAAGCGGTTACAACATTCTTCAAGAACATGCTTGACAGGCGGTTCACCGACGCAGAGAAGGCGATGGAAGCAATCAGGGCGCGAAAGTTTACAGACGCGGAGTTCAAGACGGGCTACATCAACGCCCTCGAGGGCCTCCTTCTCTCGGTTCGCTCAGGTGACGAGAGGGATTTCTACAACAGGAACAACTTCGACGAGAAAAGCTTGAAGGCTCACAGGGACGAGTTCAAAGAGTTCAGGAAGACCCCCATAAGGACACAGTTTGACTCAGGCTACTTCGCGGCCTGGTCTGATATAATGCAGTACAGGGGTAACGTCGAAACGGATTAGATCCAGCCGTACGTGCCCATTGTGTTGAGAAGTGTCCAGGAAAGCATCCACAGGAACAGGAATGCGCCCATGCCGATCTTAATCGTCCTGTCCCTATCCACATTGAACATCATCGCCGCCGCCTCAGAATAGGCGATGTACAGGACTGTTCCAGCCATCAACGCGATCTCACCCTGGAAACCCAGGCTTGAGTTAATATAGAACGTAATCAAACCCGTGGCCAGTCCCAGCACGGCCTTGATCCAGTAAACCTTCTCTGATTCTTTCAACCGTGGTTTCTCCGTGATTTCAACTCATATTGTCTAACGCTGTATTATAAGTTAGCTGATGTACCCCAGCCTCTTCTCGTCGGGGACCTGGGTTTCCTCTTCCTCCTCGTATATATCGAGACGGCGCTTGATGGACGCATCGATCTTCTTTGCCCTGATGTCAAGCTGCTTGGTGTCTATCTCGATGTCGATGAGCTTCACAAGCTTGTGCAGCACTGCCTTGCTGGCCAGGTGCTGCGGTACATTTGCGTAAGTGATATCCCCCATGAGGCAAACACCGTCGATCCCGTTCGCCTTAGCCACACCGATCATGACGCCGTTTAACCCGTTTACGGCGCCGTCGTTCTCTATTATCTCTACTCCCGCCTCGACGAGTTCGTCCTTCATTGACTCGTCTGTGAATATGCCGTAGACCTTTGGGTCATCGTAGAACTCGTTGGGGAAGGCCGCCATAGTGTAGATTCGCGTGACGCCCATCTCCACGGCGATATCGGCGATCTTCTGGGCTAGCCTCAGCGACTCCTCGGGAATAGAAGGCTGCGCGTCGCCGACACAGATTATGATGTTCTGGTCCTCTGATGCGTAGAGCTTGTGTTTTATTGGCGCCATCTCGGCTACGCTGTTTTTGTACACCAGGACGTTATGGAAGTACTTTATCTCAGCGAACTGCTTTGCCTTTATCCTTCTTCTCAGATAATCCGCGCTGATCTTCGCTAGGAACCCCATCCCCGGCCATGCGGCTATCATCACTGGGTCTTTCAAGATTGGTTTTTCGGTAAACTGTACATCCAATGGAATCCAGTTAACGGAGAATGGGATTTGCATTAAACCTTTCGTTTTACAGACCGATATTTTGTCTCTTGTCGGATTCATATAATCGTCCCCTGCCCGACTCACCTGGTTTGTTATGCTTTTATCAATTTCACGGTTGTCTCATATGGATGTAACATTCTTGATATTTACGCCACAATCTGCCTATATAGTGGACTTAATTTTCTTGTGAAATGTACCCTTTTGATGCAACATAATTATATTATAATTTTTTGAGCCCTTGTTTGATTGTAGTGGGGGACAACATCGGAAGTGGACACGCTGAGAGCATATCAAGGTGCTTTTGTCGCGCGCCCATTTTGTTCGGGTTTGCCTGAATAATTGCCCACACAGCCACGAGGCCGGGTATATCGCCGGTAAGTGAATTCCGGTAGTCCTCGCTACACATGATCAACGATGCTAGAGGATATTAGGCATATGGCAAGGATAAATGAGTGGACGGACGAAGAGGTAGCGAGGCTGCATGAACTATACGGGTCGAACAGGACATTTGAGGAGATAGAGCTGGAGTTTCCTTTGAGGACCAGCAACGCCATCCGCCTCAAGGCGTCAAGGCTAGGAATAAGGCGACCCCTGATACCTGGGAACTTCATACAATCCAAGCCCCTTATTTTTAAAACAGGTAACCATGACGGAAGTGATGGGTTCATCCTGAAGTGCAATCAGTGCGGCTCATGGATCCAGGTTGACAAAGATATCGAGAGGCGCGCTAGCATACTGAACTGCGGACAATGCGGATCCATGTATCAGGTTTTGATGGAATTCTAGGGTAATATCGAGCCCCGATTCATGAGCTTTTTATAGGTTGTAGTCAAGTTCTCAAGTGGTGATCCCTTGAGCCTAGAAATGTCATCCAAGATGATAGTGAGGGAAGCCATGTCGAGCCCCGTCATCAGTGTTGACGAGAACGAGGATATCGTGCAGGTCGCTAACAAGATGCGCGAGCAACGCGTCGGAGCCGTCGTGGTGCTGAACCAGCAGAACCTTCCTGTGGGCATCGTCACTGAGAGGGACATCGTTACGAGGGTCGTGGCTGACGGCGTTTCACCGAGCACGTTCATCGCGGGGAAGGTGATGTCATCGCCGCTGAAGATGGTGGACCCTGAGATGAACCTGATGGACGCCATGAAGATGATGGACAAGGAGAACATCAGGCGCCTCGGCGTCATATACAAGGGAGAGCTTGTGGGCGTAGTCACCGATAGGAACATCATACGTTTCATACCCACCATCGTTGACATCATGCGGGAGCACAAGGAGATCTTTTCCAATACCCCGGTATCGGGAAGCTCAACGGTGGGCTACTGTGACAGGTGTGAGATTTACTCCATGAACCTCCGCGCCATGGACGGGGCGTTCCTCTGCGAGGACTGTCGTGTAGATGGGTAACCACCACGCCTTCATTGTCGACGGGATGCTGGGGACTCTAGCCCGCTGGCTGCGGATCGCGGGGTACGATTCAATCTACTTTAGGGGCATGGATGATGATCGCCTCCTTGAGGAAACAAAGGACTCTGCAAGGATAATACTAACCCGAGACAGGGAGCTGTATCAAAGGGCACTGAAACTGGGTCTCAAATCAATATACTTCGAGTCCGAGGAAGTAACGGCTCAGTTAACCCACCTGAAAAGGGAGCTGGGTATCAAGCTAGTTGCATCCAACTCCAGATGTCCAAGATGTAACGGGTTGTTGGCTGAGACGCCGAAAACTGATGTTGAAGGGCTCGTTCCAGCGGAGTCTTTCAACGCCTTCGAGGAGTTCTGGGTCTGCGGGGACTGCTCAAGGGTGTACTGGAAGGGCAGCCACTGGATTAAGATCAGGGAAACCCTCGGGTCCACATGAAAAGGTTATCACGTAGAAACCGGTAGAGTTGTTTATC
>JABXKY010000357.1 GCA_013619005.1 Candidatus Bathyarchaeota archaeon
GTTATAATTGAGTACACGACCTGGGCAAGCCCCAGGTAGAAGGGCGCTGCCCATACGCCTTTCCAGCCCCAGTCGCTGCCGAACAGGGAGCCTATGAGCAAAGGAAAGTATGCGAAGACGGAGAGAGTGAACCCAAAAACGGCTATAATGAAGGCGTCTATGATGTAGGCGAAGAGCCTCAAGGCCCAGAAGCTCTGAATCTTAAAGTCCCTCACCAGGATATCAAGGCCGTCCTGACTTACAGTGTAGACGAGTTGCCTTCCGCAGTTGAAACAGTACTGGTCTTGGTCACCGTTGTACTCCCCGCAATATTGGCAGCGTGACATCGCTAACGATATTATTTAAAGAAGTGAGATTTAAAGGTCTACTCCGAGTCGAACTTCCATTTCAGCATGAGCATGCTGCCCAGCGCCTTGACAACCCCTGGGTGCGACGTGACAGCTGCCTCCCTCAGGAAGAAGGGCACGCCCTCCTCCTCGACCAGGAACAGGGCCTTGCCCCCCACCTCGTGGTCCACGACGCAGCCCCTTATCTCCACCTCTGGGCTGTACTTTATCTGGGCGTCCCCGCCAAGAACCTCCTTCAAGGCAGCGAGGTTCATGCCCTGCTTAGAGGCGTCATCGCTGCTCAGGGAATCGGGCTTCCTCATTAGCACTTTGATGTCCACGCCTTTTCCCACCGCCTCCTCCAGGTCCTCCCGCACCTTGTCAATGTACTCCATGGCCCTGGTTGATATTATCAGGGTCTTCTCAGCGGACCTGTACATCTTGCGGGTCTCGTCCATCGATACATTGCCCACGCTGACTATCCTGATTAGCCCCGTCCTCACCTCGCCCGTGCCGGCCTTCATGAATATCGAGGAGGCCACCTCCTCAAACCCATCTCTGTAATCCTCTATGACGGTGAGCTGTTGCCTGATCTCCTGGCGTGACGCCGAGACCAACGCGTCGGCGATCTCCGCCGGGGTCAGTGGCGAATAAAGCGCGGGCCTCCCGGGCCTCACGATGAGCAGCCCCTTCTGGCTGAGCTCGTCCAGCACGCCGTATATCCTTGCGTTTGGAACACCGCTGGCCTTGCTGAGGTTTGTTGCCTTGGTCTCGCCCAGGTAGATGAGGTGGGCGAGGGTGGATGCCTGGTACTCGTTGAGCCCCATGTTGCTGAGGGTGAATTTGAGCTGCGTTACTTGGCGTTCCATGTTTCCTTACTCGTGTGAATGTTTGTTTACATAGATTTATAAGAGATAAACTTACCATCCCAGAGTAGTAACAAAGATAACGGTTCCAATTAGGAGATAAACCAATGAAAATAATGATAATGGGAATGGACGGCTACCTCGGTTGGCCTCTAAGCATGTACCTCACAGAAAGAGGACACGAGGTGAGCGGCATAGACAACATGACACGCCGCAAGACGGTGACCGAGATAGGCAGCTGGAGCGCGACCCCGATAAAATCCATCGAGGAGAGGCTCGCAGCGTACAAGAAAGCATCAGGAAATGATCTCACGTTCTACAAGGGCGACCTCTCAGAGTCAAGTTTCGTGGACCTCGCGATTAGGAAGGAGCAGCCTGACTGCATCGTCCACCTGGGGGAGATACCCAGCGCGCCTTATAGCATGATAGATGTAAATCACTGCAACTTCACCCAGATGAACAACATGGTTGGCCACAACAACATACTGTTCGCCATGAAGGAGCACGTACCCAATACCCACCTCCTGAAGCTGGGTACCATGGGAGAGTACGGCACGCCAAACCTGGATATCCCCGAAGGATTCTTCGAGATAGAGTACAGGGGCAGGAAGGACAAGCTCCCCTTCCCACGCCAGCCGGGCAGCTGGTACCACCTAGCCAAGGTCCATGAGACATGGAACCTAATGTTCGCAAACAAGATCTGGGGCATCAGTGCCACGGACGTTATGCAGGGCGTAGTCCACGGGCTCAACACGCCTCAGATGGTCAACGATGACCTCATCACTAGGTTCGACTTTGACGAGGTGTTCGGAACGGCCATCAACAGGTTCTGCGCCCAGGCGGTGGTAGGCCATGAGCTTACACCTTACGGCAAGGGCGGCCAGACAAGGGGCTACCTGGCTCTTCGTGATAGCATGCAGTGCTTCACCATCGCCATCGAGAACCCGCCGAAGGAGGGCGAGTACAGGGTCTTCAACCAGTTCGATGAGACCTACAGCGTGAACGACCTAGCCGAGAGGACCAGCAAGGTCGCGCAGGAGTACGGCTTGGAGGGCAAGATATGGAACATCGAGAACCCCAGGCTGGAGGCCGAGGAGCACCGCTATGAGCCGGATATGAAGCACCTACCTGACCTAGGTTTCAAGCCAACTATGAGCCTGGAGGAAGAGCTTCACATCACCATCCCCAAGCTCATGGAGTACAAGGACAGGATCGAGGCGAAGCGCGAATCGATCATGCCCAAGATCAAGTGGACCAACTAATCCACATTTTTTATTCCTCTTTTCATAATATCTTCAACGACGCAGAATGCCCTATGAACCAATCGACGGGCGTTTAATGG
>JABXKY010000247.1 GCA_013619005.1 Candidatus Bathyarchaeota archaeon
AGGAATACGGTCATCAGCCTACATCGAAAAAGGAGCATATGTTGGGTATATGGTTGCCAGTAAGTATGGTGTGAAGAATGGTGATACGATCCAGATATCTTACCCTGATGGAGAACTTTCCTTCGAACTAATAGGGGTATACAAAACCGGATCCAACTATGACGGTGGAATCTTATTATCTCACTCTGATTCACGAATCTTTCGTTCAGATATTCCAAGTTCCTTATCCTTCATTGAATTGAAGGTAGATTCACCCTCCCAGTTTATCTTTGAGTTAGACCCTGAGGCATTTGATGGATTAACTGTCACCCCTGGGCTGGCAATGACTGGCTATATCCACGCTGTCTCAGTGGAGATTTATGAAAACCTCACCATCCTCTCACTGGTCATCACATTCCTATCATTCGTATCCATCACGCGCACAATGAACATCATCGTCGTTGAGAGTGAACCCGAGTTCAAGGTTCTACGGGCACTGGGCGTGAGCAACCTCGGAATCTTTGCGTTGATAATCTTCGATTCACTGATCCTGTGCCTTGCAGGAGGAATCCTGGGCCTCATCATGAGCGTCATAGCCACAAACACGATCCTGCTCACCCTATTCACAGTCTTCCGAACTGGCTACATTCTACCACATTTCGACTGGGACCTAGGTATCATGTTCATAGCAGTATCCATTTTCGTAGGAGCTATTGGTGGAATTCTCCCTGCCCTTAGAGGAGTTCGAACGCAGAGTATTGTGCTGGAGTGAAATTGATTGAGGCGGTTTATCACTAGGATCGTCCCGGGGAAACGCGTTGTCCTCGCTCTCCTCGGTGTGTTAATCTTCTCCTCAATATTCTCAGCGTCATTCACATTCTTCCAGTCCTTCATCAGCATAGCAAGAGGCTACGTCAACCCCAAGTCAGATGTCTATGTGATCTACTCCCCTGACGCTAGCACAATATTCTCAGGGACAGTCCCATTATACATCTCTGAGTCTCTCAAAGATACTCCCGGAGTTGAACATACCTGTCCAGAACTCTTATCCGCTACGGTAATCAACGGAAAACCGGTCACCTTACGTGGCGTCACTGATCAGTTCTTCGAAATCCATGACTTGAATACACAAGAGGGAATGCTCCAACTAGACGGAAACCTATGCATTATTGGGTCAGGGGTTAAACAGAAGCTGGGTCTCTCCGTCGGTGAAACATTCTTAATTCGTAGTACCCGCAGGAACTCCATCGGTGAATTTCAGGTATCCGGAGTATTTCACTCAGGTACGCCCCTCGATGATGAGGTTCTATGCTCACTGGAATCAGCAAGAATCTTCGATGGCGTCTCGCAGTACCATGTAACTCTCATGGAAGTTTCCCTTGACGAGTCGCTCCTCTCTCCGGAGGAGCTTGAGGCGCTGATAGGACAACATCACACGTTAACAGTTGAGGTTATCCCAGATGGAGTCGAACATGCTGATGTGGCTGTAAAAGTGGTCAACTCCGATGGCCGGGTGATAGAGAACAAGGTGGTATCCGCTCCAGGGGAGATCCAGTTTTCTCTACCCTTCGGTGAATACACCGTCAAATCCGAGAATCAGGCTGAGTCGGTTGTCCTTCACTCTGATGTCTCCATATCGCTGAACGTCATGCCAGGGAAAAGGTCTCTCACAGTAGGTATCTTCAATGGTACGCTTGGAGCCCCAATTCCTGGAGTCAACGTCACAGTCAAACATCAAGCCAATACTCAGGAGGAGACCACAGATGAATTGGGCGAAGCAGTTTTCCATGTTGAGCCAGGTCTTCAAACCGTTGAAATTGATCACAACGGGTACAGGGTGGTGAAATCGGTACATGTTGACGATAATGAACAGATATCAATTAACCTGAACAGAGTGAATCTAGGAGTCTTTGTTCTCAACACCACGTCCAATGAACCCATCGAAGGAGCAGAGGTAATAGCCAAGAGCGACTACGATGAGTATCGCGAGGAAACGGACTCTGAGGGGTTAGCGGTACTCCTTGTTAAGCCGGGAAGATACCTGTTATTATCCCCTGCGTTGAGCCTGAACCCAAGGTTCATCGAGGTCTACAACAACCTAACCACCAGCCTCTCCTCCACCGAGGAAAACCTGTTTTCCTTGACCGTCCCAGTGATGTGGAGCAATGGAACCAAAATTTCCGGGGCAGTCGTGGAGCTTGAATCCGAGGACCTTGTCTTTCGTTCCCATACCAACTCATTGGGACTGGCATACTTCTACGAGATACCTGAGGAGGAGTACCTAGTCTCCGTCATGTACCGGGACATGGTCCATGAATCAACCGTGTATCTAAGCTCAAACCAAATAGAAGACGTCCAGTTCGCCTCCACAGTATCAATCACCATTGAGGACTCCCATCCCACATGGATACGATACATCCCTGAGAGTGTAGCCATACAGCTCTCAGGCGCTGTCTTCGATAAATCCATGGAGTTCATAACGGACCTCATCAGGGCTGCCCTGCTTGCATTGGCAACCTTAATCTCCCTTGCCGCAGTGCTGAGTACCTGGGAGA
>JABXKY010000137.1 GCA_013619005.1 Candidatus Bathyarchaeota archaeon
AGGGGGAGGGGAAGAGAGTGAGTGGCGGGGGAAGTCGTAGAGAGGGTTTGGGTTTGGGATAAAATTTAACCCCCACACACAAGGAGCGCGCGCGCCCCTACTGGTTATTATTTAATACTCACTATGTAGTTGACTCTTTAGTGTCGATTTTGCCTCTCTTAGAAGCCAATGGTAATCAAAGGGTAGCTATCGCTAAAGGCTCAGACCCTTACAGGACTACCCTACAAGCCTTGAACTATTTTAAAGATGAAGTTTCCTACAAACCATGTGACCGTGTTGTTATCAAACCAAATATTGTAAGACCAGTGGCATCCAAAAAGGGGATTACAACGGATGTACGGGTGGTCGAAGCTATCATCAAGTTCCTGAGAGATAGAGGTGTTGAGGATATTATCATCGCTGAGGGAGGAAACCCAGGAACAGATAAAGCGTTCAAGATTCTAGGTTTCATGGAACTTAAGATGAAATATGGGGTGGAGCTTGTAAACCTCAACAAGGACGAGTGGGAGGAGATTACAATTCCCGACTCAGTTGTCTTGGAAACGGTGAAGGTAGCCAAGACAGTACTCGAGTGTGATAAAATCATCAATGTACCCAAGTTGAAGATTCACCACATGGCCCAGATTACCCTTTCTTTGAAGAACCTGATGGGTGTTATTGTGGACAACAGGGGTTTGGTCATGCACGATATGATCGATGAAAAAATCGTTGATCTTGCATCCTTGTTCAAGCCTGTTCTTAATGTTGTGGACGGTATTGTTGGAGCAGAAATGGATGAGGTGGTGGGGAATCCTGTGCAGTCTAACGTTATCATAGCTGGCGTTGACATGGTTGCGGTTGACACTATTGGCTCAGCGGTTATGGGGTTGGATCCCAATACTATCAAACATGTCCAGCTGGCTGCTAAAAGAGGAATTGGGATCTCAAACCTTGATCATATCGATGTTATCGGTGAAATGATCAAGACAGTGGAGAAAAGGTTCAGCACAGCATACAGTGAGAGAAAGCTGAAAACATATGGTTTGTCCAATCCCCTCTCAGAAGAAGACAAATTGTATATGAGGAACAGTTTCGCCAACAGGGATCCACAGGTTTCGGACCCATATAGGAAATAGTCGCAAGTGCTTTATCTATGATTGAAAAGTGAAGAATAGGTTATTGAAATGGAGTATGGCTGTGACAAGTATACTTATTCTCTTGTAGAAAACTGGGCAAAGCTTCCCGAAGGGGAATCACTGGTTGATGTAGTTGGTATCTCGATAGACGAGGAAGACAGGGTTTACGCGTTTGGTCGAAGCAGACGTCCTTTGATTGTGTTCGACAGGGATGGGAACGAGATGGATTCATGGGGTGAGGGCTTGTTCAAGCGTCCCCATGGCAGTTGCATGACACCGGAGGGACATATCTGGCTGGCCGATGATGACAGTCACGCTGTATTCATGTTCACTAAAAAAGGTGAATTATTGATGACTCTGGGTAATGTGGGTCAGAAATCAGATACGGGGCATCGTAATGGCTTGGACATATTCGAGAAGTTATCCTCTATTACGAGGGCGGCTGAGCCATTCAATTTACCCACCGGTGTAGCCATCTCATCCACTGGTGATATCTTCGTCTCGGACGGGTACGGCAACGCACGGGTGCATAGGTTCAGTCCAGAAGGCGAGTTGATCCTATCCTGGGGTGAGCCTGGTGCGGGTAAGGGGCAGTTTAGACTCCCCCACAACATATGGATAGACAAACAGGATAGGGTATGGATACCGGACAGGGAGAACCACCGTGTCCAGATATTCGACACAGAGGGCACGTTCCTCGACGAATGGATCGACCTCTGGAGACCCACCCACGTCTACATGGACAAAGACGAGATCGTCTACATCTCTGAGCTAAGCCGACGCATAAGCATATTCACCATAGAGGGCGAGTTATTATCACGCTGGGGAAACGAGTCCCATAGTCTGGATGATCCATTGTTTGTTGGACCCCACGTCATATGCGTTGATTCCCGTGGAGACTTGTACGTGGGTGAAGTTGCCACTACATTCGGCAAGGTGGACCGAGGAGCAAGAACGATTCAAAAATTCAAGCTACTGGACAAAAAGTGATTAACTTGACCCCGCTGGTCAGATAGCCACAGGAAACAAGGTGCGCATGTACGCCAAGGTCACCGACGCTGAGACCGCGTCTGGAAACCTGTCGTCGGTGGACATCAGCTACATGCCTCAGTCAGGGTCGTGGACCACAGTAGCGGCGCGCGCGCACGCTATGAGATAACGGGCAGCTCGATCGCCGTCGGGAACTCCGCTGTCCGCCACACACGCTGGGTCGCCTTTCGGTAGTTCTCCGGCGGTGCAAACATGATATTTGGCACGAAGGTCTGCGGGTTGCGGTCGTAGAGTGGGAACCAGCTTGACTGCACTTGCACCATGATTCGGTGGCCTCCCAGGAAGGTGTGGCTCACCTGCGGCAAGGGGAAGCGGTACTCCAGCACCTTGCCGGGCACAAGCGGCTTCGCAACCGCTAGATCCTCGC